>CALDQI010000680.1:0-8595 GCA_937911635.1 uncultured Pseudomonadota bacterium
GCGACATGCTCAGATGAGTGGCTATCCCATCATCGGAGACAGAAGATACGGCGGCGCAGCAAAAAGACTGTGGCCTAGACTGGCTCTTCATGCGCATCGGTTGGAATTTGTACATCCATCAACGGATGACACCATCGTTGTCGAATCCCCACTGCCTCAAGATTTACACAATATCTTGTGATCAACGTTCAGAGTCAATGTAGCCCAGCTTCTTCAAGTTCTGAAAGGCATCTTTTGAAGGCACACTAGGTCCGCTGACCTGCTGAATGGTATCTACATTGCCTCGAACTGCACGGATGTAATTGAACATCGGTTCAGCAAGTTGATCCAAATTCTCTGAGAGAACTTCTACTTCCATTCCCTTCTCATTCATGGTCCATAACGCCGCCATTTTACTCTCCTGATTGATTTCCAATCGATGCGTTTCAGACACAACTGACAACATCGGATCTCCATAGAGTGTGTTTTCCGACAGTACCATCCGACCGGCTGACAACGGTTCACCAAATAACATATCGCCATGGCTATTGACAGGAACTGGTAATTCAGCGAGTTCA
Source organism: uncultured Pseudomonadota bacterium (assembly GCA_937911635.1). Taxonomy (GTDB): domain Bacteria; phylum Myxococcota_A; class UBA796; order UBA796; family UBA796; genus CAJWHX01. The sequence goes on from CALDQI010000680.1 coordinate 558, forward strand.
AGTATCGTACGAAACATGTCCACATGAGACACCAGCGCTCTCTCTCGACCACTGGAAATACCCTCACCCCACAAAACAAGCGGTATCTGTGTAAGTACACTCTTCAAATGATGACCGTGCTCAAAATCATTGTGCTCCCAAAACTCCTCCCCATGATCAGAAGTGAACACAAAGATGGTGTTCTCCAGTCCAATACCATCAACAAGACGCTTGAGTTGCTGATCAACCGCTAAGACTTCTTCATCATACAGGGCAAATACATCTGACACTTGTTGAGCCTCTCTATCACCTCCCGCCTCCGTTATCTTGGCAGCGTGACTAAAACCAAACGGTACATCTACAGAGGGTTCCTTCACAAAGGTGCCGCGTGTTTCCTTAGGTGGTAGCAAGTCCATATGGGGTTCCATGACGTGCCAGAATAGAAACTTTGCACCTTCAGTATTACTCCACCAGTCGAGGACAGTATCTGCACTCTCTTTTGCTGAACGAATATCTTGGTTGTCCGCACCTCGATAATCAAAGTTCTCAAAGCCCTGAGACAATCCAAAATCCGGTGCCAAAAACGTATTGTTGACCACCGCCATGGTTCGATACCCTGACGCTGAAAACACTTCTGCCATCGTCGTTCGCTCCTTGGGTAAAGAACCAAATTCAGATGGTGCATCCGGAGCTCGACCTACCCGATGTTCATGAGGGTAGAGTCCAGTCATCATTGAAACGGTTGAAGGAAGAGTCCACCCCGAATGGGCATAGGCTCGTTCAAAGACCATACCAGCCGCCGCATAGGCATCCAAACTCGGACTGGTGGCTTTATCGTGTCCATAAATTCCAAGTCGATCCGGTCGCAACGTATCGACCATGATGAATACCACATTCGGCTTGGACCGCATCAAGTCTTGAACCGCGTCGCAGCCTTGAAAAAGTACAACTGAAAACAATGGAGCAATCGTAGGAAACATGTGTCTAGTGTAATCAAGTTTTGCCAACCTGCCCACCGAAAGGATATGGAGTACTGACACGAAATGGGAGTGTGCATTGAATACCTGGCTTGCCTTTGTTGATCCAAAAAAAGAAAAGGTTCCTGAATTCAATTCTGAAGTCCTTTCAACGGATGTACTGGTATTCCCTCACATCTCTTTGTACAATGCAGCAGACATTCCCCACTGTCATTGGACCCACGAAAATTGGTCTATTGTACTTTTGGGAACCAATGTAATTCGAGAAGACTTCTTGACCATCTGGCTTGATGATCCCATTAGAGCCATCAATGACTGCCCAGATGCATTCATCTTGATAGCCGTGGACCGAATTCACCATCGATGCTGGATTGGACGAGACGCGATGGGGTTTCAGAATGCGTACTGGGCGCGGAATCAACAAGGACTGTGGATTGGGTCATCGGTAAAATCAGTTAATTCTGTACTACCAGAACGGCCTGAATTGGCAATGGAACATCTATCTGAGTATTTGTCTTTTCGATACACTCACGCACCTAGAACTCTATATAAAGACCGGTACTCCTTGATTGCTGGTCATTTTTCCATCATTGAACCAAACAAAGTTCACGAGGAGAGATGGTACAGACCCCTATGGTATGAAATGGGCCAAACCATTCCAACGGAACGCGAAGCGATTCTAGAGCTGGATTACTTACTGAGACGAAGTCTCGAATCCGACTTGTTTTCAGGAACCAAAATGGGAGTGCTCCTTAGTGGGGGTCTAGATTCCAGTGCCATTCTGTATCACGCAGGGGAACTTGGATATCAGCTTGATTCGTTTACGATTACACTTGAAAGTGTTGATGCAGACGAGTCTCCATTTGCTGGGCGTATTGCCCATCTATACGGCAGTCCCAATCACCTTCTTCGATTGGATAGCAAGGATCTGATTGACGCCATCTTTAATACCGTAGAGCAGTTTGATTTGCCGATTACAACTCCGGCGGCTGCTGTTCATTCTATACTCTCTCAGTTCTCCCATCAATGGGTCGATAAGCTATTTACTGGGGATGGTGGAGATGAAATTTTCGGCGGACGTTCCATGCCCAATATTGCCAGGCAGATGAGACGTTCCAAGTTGATACACCGGCTGCCAAAAGTCTCTCAAGTTGGTCTACACAGAGTGGCAAAAAAAGTTGGTAAAGCATCTTGGTTCAGTAACCTAAATCAATTTGGGCTCCACGAGAGCATCGGTGGGTCTAAGGTTTTTGATGCTCGTCAACGTGCGGAACTCTTACAAGACCCAGCATACATTCGCCCCAATGTTCGTACGCGGATTTTAACCAATTTCTATCAAGAGATTGATTCAGATCCCATCAATGACATCTTGTTTGTATGGCAGCGTGGATGGCTGGTGGAGGATTCTTTGTATCGTGTTCGAACGGTCGACCCCAACACATCTTTCCCAATGCTGAGCCGAGAACTACGAGAATATTTTGCAAAGCTACCCGGACATTACAAGGTTCGTTCACAGGGCGTAGAGTTCTATGGAAAATGGCTATTGCGAGAGAGTATGAAAAAACGAATGCCGAAGCGACTGTTGTCTAGACCCAAGCGAACCATGATGGCTCCACTGGATAGGTGGCTTCAACATGACGGTAGAAGCTTCTTGGCCCAGCAAATCACTGAGATGACTCGAAAGGAAAACCATATCTTTCAGCCCAATCGATTGCAGACACTCTATCGTGAACACACGACCGGTCAGCGAAACCATGGGCTGAGGCTATGGACATTGATCCTCTTTCACCTATGGTATCGTCAGCACATCTCAAAACGCTAGATATCCAGAATCTCGGGAGGTTTAAATCCCTTCTGTCGCGTGCTCTGGACTTTTGATATCCTCTCCATCATCTTCATGATCTTGTTCTAGAAAGACATAGAAGATTCCAAACATGATCATTCCAATCACGATTGCCGCATCAGCAACATTGAACGATGGCCATGCATTGGATCCAATCACATTCACCAATAGAGGCACGATATCTGGGTCCTCAGAATACACGTGCAAAAAGTCCGTAACGGACTGTTTGTGTACACGATCAATGGCATTTCCAATCACTCCACTGGTTAACAGAGCCAGCGCCCAGTTCTGAAAATGATCGTCGTCCGGCATTTGCGCTAGCGTAAAGACAATTGTTCCAAAAGCAATCAAAGTAAAGATGGCAAAGACAATCATTTGGCCTTCCATAATGCCAAAAGCAGCACCAGTATTTTGAGTATGAACCAAAGAAAAGAACCCCGGGACAACATCAATACTGGTCGGAAACGATGCCCACTCTTCAAGAGTAACGCCAAACTTATCTAAAAGGTTAACATCTTTGACCACCATTCTTGGACCTTTAATGTTTCGTATCACCCAAATTTTTGTAATTTGATCCAAAACAACAAAACCAATTGTCACAATGGCAAAGAGAATGTATTTGAAATTCGATTTGGGTGCTGACATGTTCAAAATCCTTCATGGTACTTGTATTTTTCATGACTGACTTCATCTTTAATGAACTTTCCGGCACAATACGCACAATCACGCATGAAACAGTCAATATCGATTTTATTGACACTTTTCTATCCTTTTGACAACACAATGCCCAATTGTCAGCGCCTTTTCAGTGTCATTGTTACGATAAAAGGTTACAAAATTAGAGAGCATCATAGGATATGCAAAGAATTGGAGGTTCACCAATGAGTGAAGAAATGGAACGCGAAACATTCTACACCGACTTTTTATTTGTGGGAGCAGGACCTGCATGCCTATCCGGTGCCATCAGACTTCGAAATATGATTGATGATCACAACGATGCAGCGGAAGAGAACGGTGAAGAACCTCTAGATGCTAGGATTATGATTCTAGAAAAGGGAAGTGATGTAGGCTCTCACGGAATCTCAGGGGCCGTTTTGGATCCAAGAGCACTCTCTGAACTCTTCCCAGGATGGAAAGAAGACGACACATTCCCTGTCGAGCGATTCGTAGAACGAGAAAGTATGCTCATGCTCTCTGAAACCAGTGGTTTTACCATCCCCATCATGCCACCTGAATTTCAGGACCACGGCAAACCCATCATTTCAATCGCCAAATTCCAAGCGTGGTTGGCAGAACGATGTGAAGAACGAAACATCGAAATATTAACGGCAACGGCTGGCAATCACCTTTTGTTTGACGACAATGGACAAGTAATTGGCGTTCGGACTAGAGATTTTGGTATTGGTCAGAATGGTAGTCCACGGGAAGACTTTGAGCCAGGCGCAGATATCATGGCAAAAGTCACCATCTTGGGAGAAGGTCCACGTGGACACTTGTCTCGGCAACTGTTCAATAAGTTTGACATGCTGAGCAGCAACCCCATCACATACGAGATGGGATGCAAAGAAATCCTCGAGTTGCCGAAGGGTTCAGTTAAAGATGGCTTTGTGTATTTAACCGCTGGCTATCCGTTAAATGGCTCCTGGGGGCCCCTCAATGGTACGTTTGGTGGTGCCTTTATCTATTCAATGGGCGGAGACCGCGTAGCCATTGGATTGCTAGCGGTCCTAGATGCCCACAATCCAGATCAAGATGTCCACTATATGCTGCAAAAACTGAAGTTACACCCTAAAATTCGAGAAATATTAAAGGGTGGCAAGGTCATCAAGTATGGTGCGAAGGCAGTGACCGTCGGTGGTTGGGGCTGTATGCCAAAACTCTATGCACCTGGCGCAATGGTCATAGGCGATTCCGCCTCCTTCCTCAATGCCGCTCGCATCAAAGGAATCCATCTGGCGATGAAATCTGGAATGCTCGCCGGCGAAGCCGCTTTCGAGTGTTTACTGGCAGGAGAATTTGGAGAGTCCTATACGAAGATGTACAAAGACAAGATTGATGATTCTTGGGTACGAACGGAAATGGAGGTCTCCCAGAACTTTCACACCAACATCTCAAAAGATGGTCTTCCAATCGGAGCGATGAAGTATGGACTATCTAAAGTTACCACACCTCTATTTGGGGCGAGCTCGATCGTGAAGGCTCATGAGGATCACTCTGGAATGAAAACACTGGAAGAGTATTACGGTAAAGATCGAAGCGAGCGTCCACAATTCACAAAACCAAGTTCCGGTAGATATACAGACTTAGAATATGACAATGAATACATCGTTGATAAGTTACACGCGGTCTACCTATCAGGGTCTACACACGAAGAGATGCAACCCTCCCACTTACTCGTAGCAGATCCAAATCACTGTGTTACGACTTGCCGGGAAGAATACGGCAACCCTTGCGAACGATATTGTCCTGCACAGGTATACAACATCATTGATGATGAATCTTCACCGCACGGGAAGCGACTACAGGTTGACTTTTCAAACTGCGTACACTGCAAAACCTGTGATATTCGTGATCCATATCAAAATATTCGATGGGTGCCACCCGAAGCTGGCGGTGGACCTCAATACGGAGATATGTAGTACAGTATTCACTCTCTGTAAATTAGTTCCCCATTGTGTCGATAGATCTATTAAAGCCAGTAACATTCATTAATGACATTGGTTATACTTATGGTATAGATTCGTATGGGAGACACCGATTATGATGCCAGTTGCTTTGTGGCTATGGAGTTCAGGTTGTACAGGAAAAGAAGAACCTGTAACCAATGCAACCCCAACCATTACCATACTCAACCCATTAGATGGTGAGTTGTGGACTGAGAACGACGATGTGCAAATGCTTGCCCAAGTCTTAGACGACGATCACTTTGCGATGGATTTACAGGTTCGATGGACCATTGATGGAGAAATGGTATGCGATTGGACGATGCCTGATGGCGGTGGAAATGCCACCTGTTCCGTCACGCCTGCCGTCAATATGAATCAAATTCGAGCCGAAGTTAAAGATCCAGAAGATGCCACAGCCCTTCAAGAAGTTTCCATCAGCGTAGAAGCCACCAATCCCCCGGATGTGGAAATTTTAACACCAACAGACGGAAGCACCTTCTATGCCGAACAGCCAATAGATATCTCTGCGTCTGTTGTAGATCTAGACGATTCACTCAATGACTTAGACATCATATGGACAGCCTCGGGAATTGGTGAACTCGACATCTTCCCTCCAGGAAGCGATGGCATCGTCAATGATCAGATCATATTTTCAGAAGGTCCAGTCACACTAACCATCGAAGCAACAGACCCCTCAGGCAAATCCGATACCGACTCTGTAGAATTAACGATCTTGGCACCCAACTCCGCTCCATTGTGTGATATTACCCAGCCCTTGGACGGAGAATTTTCTTTGGGTGGTTCCAATGTGACTTTTGCCGGGACCATGTCAGATGTCGATATTGATTCAGAACTTCTTACAGTGACTTGGACGTCCGACAAAGACGGTGAACTCTCAAGCGGCATGGCAGATGCCAGTGGCACATATGTCTTCGATATCAGCACAATGTCACTCAATACGCATCAGGTCACCATGACTGTCACAGATGAGATGGGGCTGCAGTGCACAGACACCGTTCAATACTCCATCGGTACACCTCCGAGCATCATTCTTCAACAACCCTATGTCGATACTTTGATCAATGAAGGGGATGAACAAGTATTCTCTGCCATCGTTTCCGATACGGAGCAAAGTGGTTCAGAATTGCAAGTTGTATGGGAATCGGACATCAATGGCACCCTCTTTGTAGGACCTGCAGAGTCGAGTGGTCTATCACAGTTTGAGACAGACTCTCTGAGTTTCGGCACGCATGTCATCACCGCCACCGTCACGGACTTAGATGGTCTATATGCATCAGAGCAAGTGAACATGGTGGTCAATGCCATTCCAACACAACCAAGCGTACTCATATCACCAGACCCAGCAACAACCACAGATGATCTCCAAGCCATTGCAACTGGTTCAACCGACTCTGATGGTACTCCAGTCACCTATCTGTATGAATGGTATCTAGCTGGGAATCTATCCTCCACACACACCGGCTCAGTGGTTCCGGCAAGTGATACGCTCAAAGACCAAAACTGGTTGGTACGGGTCACGCCTACAGATGGCATTGTTAATGGAAACTTTGTAGAAACCAATCTCACCGTATCCAATACTCCCCCCGTCATGAATTCAGTTACGGTCACACCTACAGCACCCACCACACTTGATGACATTAGCTGTGCCTATTCGGCATCTGACGTCGATATCGCTGATACGAGTCTGACGTACAGTTTTGAATGGTTCATCAACTCCAGTCCCGTATCTGGAGCCACAGATGAACTCAATGGTCCGTTTACCCAAGGGGACGTTGTTACCTGTAGAGTGACGCCAAACGATGGAGTAGATGTCGGTCTCTTTATGGAAGGCAGCACCACTGTGTTAAATACGGCACCGATAGTCCACTCTGTTACACTCTCTCCAAATGAGAATGCAACCAATGACATCATCACCGCAACCGTAGACAGCACAGACCTCGATGGCGATACGTTAACCCACACTTGGATTTGGTATGTAGATGGTTCGCCCGTTCAAAGTACCAGCAATACCAATACCACGGACACGTTGGATGGTGTATTTCACTTTGATAGAGATCAGCAGGTCTATGTTGAGGTCACTGCTGATGATGGGTTCGCTTCGGATACTGAGAGTTCACCAACGCAAACGATTCTCAATACCCCTCCCAGCGTATTCAATGCCTTAATCGATCCAGCCAGTCCTGTGGTTGGAGTCGATGATTTGACCTGCATCGTTCAAAGCAACGACATCGATGGCGACAACATCTCTTTGTCGTATACTTGGACGGTCGATGGTTCCACAACCGGTTTTGTCACCGACACGGTACCCACATCTCAAATCGTGGACGAAGAAACGTGGACCTGCACTATCTTAGCCAACGATGGTACAGACGATGGGGTTCCTGTGACTGCGTCTGTGACCGTAGGGGCAAACGTCGAAGCTGCTGTGGGACAAAACACATGCGCTGGCGCCAGTTATGGCACCGATGGTCTATACGACCTCGCTTCTTGTTTATCTGATTTAACTGTGTCCGCTGGGGAAAGTTCAGACTCTTCTGGCTACACCTTACAAA
>CALDQI010000681.1:0-2292 GCA_937911635.1 uncultured Pseudomonadota bacterium
ACCCAGATCTTCTAAATAGAATTGATTCCCGCGACGAGACAGTTCACAGTGATATCGCGAGACCTTTCCATCGTCTTTAATTTGAATATTATTGTCTGGAGCCCGACCAATACGATACTTCTCTCCCTTAAATGGAAAGATGGCTTCACTGCCTTGAATACCTTCGTCTCGTATCAACATCGCAGATGGGACATCACCCTCCATCGAAATATTTCCTAAATCAATGCTGCCAGAAAAATCATCTGGATCAATCAACTCAGCTGACAAATCAAGCCCTTCATCAAAGCCAAGACTGTCATTGCTAAGTTCAAAATTCAAGTCTTCACCAGGAATATTGGCAAAGGGTGAAGGACCATCCACCTCATTAAATTCCAAATCTGACTCAAAGTCTGCATTGGAATCCAAGGCATCCAACTCAGCAATATCAGGCAACTGCCCGAAGTCTTCACCTGATAGGTCTAAATTGTCTAGAGGCTCAGCGATTTGATGGCTGCTATCTTCGGATTCACTCTCGATGTTAACAGAGGACTCTTGTGGCATATCGACAGCAATGACATTCCCAGACATGGTTTGCCAAGATTCAAACATGGTTTCGATACTTTCAATCTCAGTGTTGTATGCTTCTACTTGGGCAGCATAATCAGACATCGAGGCTCTCAAGTCATTGAGCTCTGTTTGAAACGCATCATCGGTCATCGCTCCGATTGCGTGGCGAAGTGTCAACTCCTGTTCCACTTCATCATATGCCGCATTGTTGTGTTTAAGCGTTGCCAAAGAATCTTTGGTGTTTGACAATACCTCACCTTGCTCTTGTAAGAACGCTTCTATCTCAGTGGTAACAGATTGTTGCTTTTCAACATACTCTGACTGCAGTTTTCCAACCACTTTAGATGAAAACTGCTGTGACTGAGCTTGAATCTTTTCAATAAACTCTTGGAACTGTGACCATTCATTGGCCAACTGCTGGAATTGCTCTACATTTGCCTTCATGTATACTCCTGTAAAAACGTATTTGATCCAACCTAACCATTTTCTATTCATCAGCAGAAATAAATTGTCACTATTTACGGATTTGTAACAACACAGTTATGTAAGCATCATTCTGGAAGCAGTTGATCCACTTTGCAGACCAGTTTTCTACATGTAATCGTCTGTGGCGCGTTCGGTATAGTTGTCAAATCGAGTGTGCTTTCCTTCAAAGAACAGCTTCACGGTTCCTGTAGACCCATTCCGTTGCTTGGCGATGATCACTTCTGCCACTCCCTTCTCTGGACTGTCAGGATTGTAATACTCATCTCGATAAATAAATGAGATAATATCCGCATCCTGCTCAATCGCTCCAGACTCACGAAGGTCACTGGGCATCGGCCGCTTATCGGTCCTCGATTCTACACTACGGTTGAGTTGCGAGAGCGCCATGACACAGACTCCCAACTCTTTCGCCAATCCTTTGAGGCCACGAGAGGCTTCAGAGACTTGCTCTTGTCTAGACATTCGACTGTCCCCGAGCATCAAACCAATATAATCCACCACGATCAAACCCAAATCTGGATTTGCAGCCTTGAGTCGTCTGGACTTCGAACTCAATTGATTGATCGTTAAACCGGGTGTGTCATCAATATAAATGGGCATTTGATGTAATTCTTGTGCAGCATCGACAAGTCTTGGTATATCTGTATCTTGATTCAACTTCCCAGTCCGTACAGCACCGGCATCCACTCGCCCCTCTGTACACATCAAACGAGTGACCAACTGCCCTGCACTCATCTCCATTGAGAAAATTCCAACGCCACTTCCGTCTTTGGCTACGTTGAGAGCAATATTGAGAGCCAATGCCGTTTTACCCATTGCAGGACGGGCTGCTAAAATAAAGAGGTCCGTCTTTTGTAGTCCGGACAAAATTTTATTGAGATCCGTAAATCCCGTATCCATCCCAGTTACATCCGAGCCTATCTCCATGAGTGCCTGAATGCGTTCAAATTCCTGTCCAACAACCTTTTCAATGGATTGCCAATCTTTGGATTCTGCGGACTGGGTGATCTCAAAGACCTTTTTTTCGGCCAGTTCTAGTACATCATCAATTGTCGCCAAACCAGTTTGTGCTGCTTGAATGATCACATTGGCATTTTGCATCAACCTGCGTCGTGTAGCCAAATCTTTTACAATGGACGCATGAAAATCAATATTGTAGGCCGTTGAAGAAGAGGTGAACAGCTCCGTAATGTATTCGTGTCCACCGATCTTTTCACTTTTCTCCTGATGAGTCGCATGATGCAATACAGACACCAGATC
>CALDQI010000682.1:0-2474 GCA_937911635.1 uncultured Pseudomonadota bacterium
CCATCTTCATCGGCATCGAGAAATACCACTGTCAAGAGTTCTTCATCAATCTCCCCGTCACAATCATTGTCGAGCTCGTCACATTCTTCTAGACTTGCTGGGGAAATTAGCTCATTGGTATCGTCGCAATCTCCATCCATCTCGACATATCCTTCTTGAATACACCCTTCGATAACGTCATCATATACACCATACCCATCATTATCGGCATCTCGATACCACACACCGAGGATCTCTTCATCAATCTCTCCATCACAATCATTGTCTTGAGCATCGCACACTTCTGGTGCTGATGGAAAAACCGTTTCATCTCTATCATTGCAATCATTCGCATTTGGAACCAATCCATCTGAAGCAGCACACGCTTGCTGCTCCTGCGAAGAGTCTCCAAACCCATCTCCATCGGCATCTACATAAACCGTGATCGTAACGTCCTCATCCACCTCTTGGTTGCAGTTGTTGTCGACACCATCGCAAATCTCAGGGGCATCAGGATAGGTGGACGAATCGGAGTCATCACAATCTTCATCTTGATAATATCCATCCCCATCAGCATCCAAAAGCACTGTTGAGGCTGTATCATTGACTATAGTTGGTGTTTTAATCTCATTTCGGCACGCCACAGCCAATAAACCTATTGCATATACTCTCATTCGAACCCTCCAAGACAAATTTAGCATATTGAACTGATAAGTATGATTCTTCTTTAATTTTTTTTGAATATACTCATGATCTCATAATTTGGTGTTGGATTGCACAAAAGCATAGAATCGAATAATTTCAATTTGATACAAAACGCTAATGATCATTTGCAAATATTTTTGGAAGATTGATGCCAGAAACGTACATCTTTATCGTTAAAACCAGTCGGTTAAATCGCTGTTCAACCCAACAATCGCTCAACCATTCCGATTTACAAAACAGTGAAAGATGTCACGCAGAGACTGAGGACGAACGTCAACAGTTGAAACAGGTTACAAAGACTCTGCTTAGGGGTTATAAAGCGAACAGAAATATGTGAACACGACGAAAGAGGCCACTTTGGAACTGAATCAATTTCGAACAAAAACGGTTGAAGAGCTCAGTGAGTTCTTTCATAATTTATTCTTTCTAAACGTTAGTGTGACACGTGGTGGTGTGTTTAATATTCAGCGAATTCCAAGTTTTGTCGTGAGTGTTTATCGCAACAACAGTGATGCCATCATCGGAGCCTTATTGCTTGATCTTCCTGCCGCAGCCTGTCTTGCTGGGGCACTGTGTGACCTGCCAGAAGATATGATTGACGAAATCATCAACTCGAGCACGTTTACGGATGATATCTGGAGTGACCTACAAGAAGTATTGAATATATGCAGCCAGCTATTTACCACTAACAGTGACGAACCCATCAGTTTGGAGGAAGTATACCTTCACCCTACTAATTTACCCCCTGAAGCCTTTGAGGTTTTGACCACTGATTTTGACCCGCTGCTGTTTAGAATCAACATTGATGGCTATGGCGGTGGTGTCATGGGTGTCCTTGATGCGGAAAACAACCCTATTTTCTCCGACATGGTACAGGACACACCGACTGGAGAGTTTGACTCCGCACCTCAGGAACGCGACTTGGGTTTACAAGAGGAATTCTTCTCTGATGAGCAAACAGAATCGACTTCGACAACAAACTATTTCGATGACGATGAGGACGACGTTCAATCGATTTCGGATACCACAAACAAGCCATCAAGTTCCCTACCCAAGATTGGACTTGGCATGGTTATTGGAATCGTTTTAGGCGCTGCAGGTGCACTTTCCTTAGGCTCCACTGAAGTACAAATTGTAGAGATACCTGTGGAAATACCTGTACAGAAGGAACAAAACAATGCGAATCCGGTACAACAATCCACCGTAAAGAAGTCAACCGCGAACACCCCTCCCAAACAAAAGTATCGAAATGTCAGCGATCTGGAACAAGTCTTGATCGAAAACAATGCATTTCATATGGGATGCACGACTGAATTTTCTACAGAATGTCTAGCGGATGAGTTTCCTTCTCACAGCGTTCAACTCACCAAAAATTATTACATCATGAAGCATGAGGTAACCCAAGACTTATATTCGAAAGTAATGTCGCTTAACCCATCTCAATTCAGTTCTTGCGGCGCAAATTGTCCTGTGGAAAACATTTCTTGGGTTCAAGTCGCCACATTTGCGAATCGACTTTCGAAGTTTCAAGGCCTCGAAGAATGTTATTCCATCGATGGATTTAATGTGACATGGGAAAATGGTATGGACTGTCTGGGATGGCGACTTCCTACAGAAGCAGAATGGGAGTTTGCGGCTCGTGGAACAAAAGGACAATCCGAGGGTCGATTTGCAAAATCTCAAAATCAATCCATAGAGCATCGAAGTTCTCGTAACGTTTGGGTCTACGCTGGTGGAAATGACGCCAATGAAGTGGCTTGGTTTGGCGGATTCAAATCACATGGCACAGA
>CALDQI010000683.1:0-2474 GCA_937911635.1 uncultured Pseudomonadota bacterium
GATTGTCGAGGAGGAGATCTATCACGCGCCAGTTCTGATCATGAATCAATCGATCTAACATGTCTCGATTTCCTTCACGCGCCGCTTTTCTACGCCAGCCCAGTGGAAGTTCCAAATGCTCGTTGGTAGAAATCCCCTGCGAATCCATATGCTGAATTGGAGGAGCCTGTTCGGCAGTCGCACCTGAGAAAAACAAACCTTGAATGCTATCGAGTCCACGTTCATGGGCAATACCGTAGGCTTCTTTCAGTGTATCGTACGACAACTGAGATACCGCTGAAGGTTCCAAAGCGAACTCCTGCATCAGTTCACGTGCTTTGGGATTCCCATTAAAGGCTCGTCTATGAATGTGATTCAGAGAGAATACGAGTTCAGTTGGAGTTAGACCAGAAGCAAACTCAACGACCAGTGTCCTCCGCATCGCCCGCTCATGGATGGAGAGCACCCGCTTTTCAAGCTGTTTCAATTGATATTCGCAATGCTCCACATCAATGTCTACCCATATGGAATTGGAATCGGTTGTCATTTTGTTGCACTCTTCAAACAAGGTTATACATGATTGGTATGTGTCTATTGTATCGGATTTAAATGAGGGAAACAGTAGAAGATGACACTGGATAGACTTCGTACATTGTTGATGGTCGGTGGTTTCGGACTCACGATGAATCTGGTTGGGTGCACTGAAGAGGTGTTGCCACAAGCCGATGAAGTTGAAATCTACACCGCAAGAAGTCGAACCAGAGCCAAAACCAGTCATCTATTGCTTGGCTACGAAGGGGCTTGGCGCGCCAACACTCGGCGAACCAAAGAAGATGCACACAAACTGGCTGAAGATTATTGGACCCAAATTCAAGATGGTGTCGATTTTGCCTACCTCGCTCAGCAATATTCTGAGGACCCACAAAAGGGCGACGGTGGATTGATCGGAGTGATAGAACGCGGACGAATGGTCCCCGAGTTTGATAAAGTCGTCTTCGATCTCAAGATCAATGAAATCTCCGGCGTTGTAGAAACTGGATTTGGCTTTCACATCATCCGCCGATTGCCATTAGAAGAGAGAAGCCTCATCCACATTGAAGTGGACACTGAGTTCAATAAAGAGATTGTAGAAACAGGACTGAAATCCGGACTTGACCCACGGATGCTGGCTAGAGAATACTCGACGGGGGCTCACGGAATACGAGGCGGGGAACTTGGATGGTTTGAACGTAAGGATTTGAATCCCATCTTCGAAGAGCCCGCTTTTGCACTGAAAGTCGGGACCTGTACAGACGCGATTGTCCGAGATGACACGTGGCATTACTTTTGTCGGCAAGAATAAATGATACACTACACATACACCACAGCACTTGGATGACACATGCAACAGAAATATGCACTCGGACTGGGACTTCTCTTACTCGCGTTGGGCGGTGGGTATTACTATTACACCACACAAACTGAAGAACCGGTAGAAGAAGTTGCCCAAGATGAAGAGGACATCACGCGCGAGCAAACCGAAGCCCACATGCGTCAAATCGGATATGTCCAGTAGGCAGATTTCAAGTATTCAAAACCGCTCTAAACTTTGGATGAACCATGGACACCTTGGATACCTCCTACAATGATATCCCATACATGGGCCGTGTACACGCACAAACCCACATTGAACGCATGGCGCTGTCTGCTCGAGTGTTTGGCATCGATTCGGTTCCCTTAGAACGAGCTCGGATATTAGAACTGGGGTGCGGCGATGGTTCGAACATCGTCAACATGGCGATCAATCTACCCAATGCCGAGTTTGTAGGGATTGATGGTTCAGAAGTCCACATTCAGCGCGGGCGAGAGATGGCTGAGTACGCCGGTGCAACAAATGTTCGCTTGGAAGCTATGGACATTACACAGATCCAAGATCAGTTTGGAACCTTCGACTACATGATCTGTCACGGTGTGTTCTCTTGGGTACCAGAAACCGTACGTGAACACATCCTTCGAATTTGTCGTGAGCAAATGAGCCCACTGGGAATTGGCTACATCTCTTACAATGCCTACCCCGCCTGGAAGCAACACGAGATGCTAAGGGACATGATGCGATTCCACGCCTTTCGAATGGACGACCCCAAAGAACAAATCCTCCAAGCACGCGCACTGGCACAATTCCTCGGAGAGTACATCCCCGATGCTGTAAACAACTCCTATGGGAAGTTTGTATCGTCGCAAGTCGATTTCATTTCAGGACTCACAGAAGAGTACCTGTACCATGAATATCTGGAGACCTACAATCAGCCGTACTGGTTCTATGAGTTCATCAAATTGCTGGACAACAATGCACTCCAATACCTGGGAGACACCGATCTCAGCAGTATGATCAATCTCCATTGGCCTGATGAGACAAGAGATGTGCTGAACCACATTTCCCCCACACAGTATGAGCTAGAACAGTACATGGACATGCTTCGCTGTCGACGATTTCGATGTACGCTCTTTGTTCATCA
>CALDQI010000684.1:0-4270 GCA_937911635.1 uncultured Pseudomonadota bacterium
TGCGTTTGGCCTCTTTGGTCTGAGCAAAAAGCTGCCGGATGTCATCCCACACTTTTGTGTATGTCGCCGGATTGCTTCTAGAAGATCGACCGATGGGCTTCTGATTGATGTTGATCAGTTTTTCGATTTTTTCGACGCCTTCAATACTCGTGTAAGGCAGTGGGGTTCGTTGAGATTGGTGTAACTTTTGGGCTAAAATTGCAGACAAGGTATCTTGAATCAATGTGGATTTTCCAGAGCCAGATACTCCAGTCACCACAACCAGTCCGTGAAGAGGAATCCGTACTGTCACTTCTTTAAGATTGTTTCCGGTGGCTCCTTTCAACACTAGTTGCTCTGTTAATGTACGTCTGGTTTCAGGTACCTGAAGTCCCTTATCTCCCCTTAAATATGTTGCCGTTAAGGTTTTGCCTTTGACAAATCTTTTTCTAGACGTGGCAGAGACTATTTGTCCACCTCCCGTACCTGCTTTTGGACCGACTTCAATACAAAAGTCTGCTTTGGACATCGTAAGTGGGTCGTGCTCCACCACCAACACAGAATTTCCTTTGTCTCTTAAGTTTTCGAGTACTCCGAGTAACTTGAGTTGGTCTCTGTAATGAAGTCCAATACTGGGTTCGTCCAAGATGTACGTGACACCTTGTAGCCCGGAACCAACTTGAGCGGCTAGACGGATCCGCTGCGATTCTCCCCCAGATAAAGTGGTTGCCGAGCGATCTAACGATAGGTATGTCAACCCGACTTGTACAAGAAAAGAGAGCCGATGCAGTAGCTGACGAACGATTGGACCACCAACCAATTGTTGATTGGTTCCGAGCTGCAAGGAACTGAAAAATGTATACAGTGAACCAATATCTTCGGTACTCAACTCGTGAATGTTCTTGTTTCTAAATCGAACGGCAAGGGCTACGGGATTCAATCGTTTACCCTCGCAAACTGAGCACGTCTGTCTAGACCGATAGAATGACAGTCTCGTGTTCGGAGCATATTTCAACGTCATCTTGCAGATGTGTAGAAGGCCTTTCCAGCGCTTTTTGGTGACAAACCGACCGTCTAAAGTTTGGAAGGTGTACGGGACATCTTTTCCATGTAGCAGGATGTGTTTTTCTGTGGTGGTCAATGTCTTCCAGTTCTTATTACCATCAATACTGATTTGCTTGAGTAGCAACGGCCACATTTGAAGATCCAAATGACTAAATGGAAGGCGATTGTCCTCGCCAAATGGTAAAAATCCTTGAATTATAGGGAGCTTTGGTTCAAACATACCTTTAAAATCGAATTCTTCAACATAGCCAAGTCCCAAACAATTTGGACATTGACCCTGTGGATCGTTGAATGAGAACAGTCTAGGTTCAAGTTCTGGTGCTGTATGTCCATGGACAGGGCAGGCTCTCTTGGATGAGATGAGTATGTACTCACCGTTGATGGTCACCGATAGTAGACCATTGCTGAGTAACAGTGCCTTCTCAACAGATTGTTGGATGCGACGGAGATTCTTGTCAATCAATTTGGTCCGATCTACTCGCAACTCAATCCGATGTTTCTCATACCTTGCCAGATCGATTGATTCATTGAGATTTCGAACTTCTCCATCAATTCTGGCATAGGTGTATCCATCTCGACGGGCCTGCAGTAATTCCTTACGGTACTCCCCTTTGCGCTCCAATACAATCGGTGCGAATAGTTCAATCCTTTTGTTTGGGTATTGGGACAATAAGCTCTGCGTGATGCTCAAGGGGGTTTGTGCGACCAGCTGTTGATCACACTCCGGACAGTGTGGAGTACCAAGTCTAGCCAGCATCAACCGTAAGTATCCTGAGATTTCTGTGATGGTTCCCACTGTTGATCTAGGATTTCTGTTGACCGTTTTTTGATCAATACAAAGAGTCGGTGATAGTCCTTCAACACTATCGACGTCAGGGCGTTTCATTTGTCCTAGGAATTGTCTTGCATAGGCGGATAGAGACTCTAAAAACCGTCGTTGTCCTTCTTGATGAATAGTGTCAAAGACCAATGACGACTTTCCCGAACCACTGAGACCTGAGATCACCACGAGTTGATCTCTTGGAATCGTGACACTGACATTCTTGAGGTTGCGTTCCCTCGCACCATTGATGTAGATGTGATTGTCATTCGTCATTCCATACTCCGCTAGTGGTGTACACATATCGGTCTCTGTATACATGTCCAGAGTAAGTATCCTTTGTGTGGTCCAGTATTGGCAAAGATATATGGATACTGGTATTATCTACGTAGACAGTGATCACTTTTGGAGGTGTCATGGCAACCCGACGACAATTTTTACAGGGCGTCTCCACAGCTGGCACTTTGGCTTGTACTGGAAAATCTATGGACACCGGTGTTGAACCGATTGGTATTCGTTCTGCAGAGCCTGAAAAGTGGAAACCTGAGGGAGATATCAACAACATCATCTTTCCTTCAGGAATACAGGTTGGCGACGTTATGTCTACACGGGGATTTGTCAGCATTCAGACGTTAGAGCCTGAAGTAAATTGGAAGCTTGTAGAGGAAGATGGGGGAGACTGGTCAGATCATTCTGAGGAGACAGAGTCCGCAGTAGATGGAACTGTTCAATTTATCCTTGCCAATTTACAACCGGATACAGCGTATTGTATCGCGTGTTTTAGCGGATCTGGTGATCGATCCTCTGTCACACGGTTTCGTACAGCACTCGGTGATGACGATTGGAGGATTGTCACTTTTGGTGCGGCCTCTTGCTTGGGTGGTAATCTCCCATGGCAGACGTTGACCCGAGCTGCCGAGGAGCAGCTGGATTTCTTTTTGCTGCTTGGTGATACTGTGTATACGAACTCTCGGAGCTATTCTACTGCTTGGAACGACTGGAAAGGGGCGTTGAGAATCCAAGGTATGGAGGAACTTACACAATCTACGAGTATCATTGCGACGTGGGATGATCATGAACTGGTCAACAACTTTGATTGGGATTTAATCGAAAATCCAAGAGAGGTGCATGAGAATGCATGGAGGGCCTTTCAGAATGCCATTCCAATGGATAAGAATCAAACTGGAAAGATGTACCGTAAGATCTCCAATGGTTCCGTGTGTGATGTCTTTGTATTGGATTGCAGGGGAGAGCGTCGAAGTGCTTCAGGTGTCTACATTTCAAGTGAGCAGATGGATTGGTTAAAGTCTTCGCTGTCCGAGTCTACAACTCGATTTAAATTTATTATGAATTCCGTACCAATAATTGATTTCACAGATTTGATTGGAGAGGTTGAAGCCATTGACCGCTGGCAGGGTTTTCCTGAGCAGAGAACTGAGATTCTGTCTCATATAGAAGACAATGCCATCGAAGGTGTTTTGTGGCTCAGTGGAGATTTCCATTTTGGGTTGGTCGCTCAGGTATCTCCGACCGGTTCGATTGGAGACAGTCTTATGGAAGTATTGAATGGTCCAACTGGGTCCTTTATAAACATCATGGGGGAATTGATGGTTCCGACAGAACAGTATCAAGATGCTGTGGCGACGTGGACGTACAGTAAATACATTTGCAACCCTCAAACAGGTGAGGTTGTGGTTCAATTCATCGATGATTCTGGAACGATTCTTTTGGAACGGAGTTTGCTGTTGTGACGCGGATGTTGGGATTCAGTGTTCTCTTTGTGATGGGGTGTTGGATGGATGATACACCCTATGTTGAAAGACGGGCTCATTTCACTGATCAGGATGGCGATGGGTATACACCCAACGATGGGGACTGTGATGATGGTGAGAGTATGATTCATCCAGACGCAGATGAAATTTGCGATGGTATAGACAACAACTGTGATGGTCTTTTAGATGAAGAACCAGTATTGGGACAAGAATGGTACGTTGATCTGGATGGTGACGGGTGCTTAGACGATGCTGTACTGACTTGCTGGGAACCATTGGTCCCTTCTTCCGAGAGTCCAGAAAATTGTGATTGAGACTCAGAGTCTTAAGAGCCGTCGCTCTCTTTGTATTGAGGATGTGGGACATGTTTATTCTTGTTCATATCGACTCGATCGACAGTGAAGTACTGAATCAGTGCGTTGGCGATTAAATCGCCGATTCGGTTGACCTGATCAAACCGTGGTTCAATCGGGCGTCCCTTCTCATCGAATCTCCAGACCATGTCTTTGCGCACCTCGATTCCCAACGACATACAGCGCATCGGATCGAATCGATAAGCCTGAATGAGACTTGGGTTGGCAGTCAGATAAGTGCGGATATGGTGGTAGGCTTCTAGAGATCTATTGTATAGCGA
>CALDQI010000685.1:0-3271 GCA_937911635.1 uncultured Pseudomonadota bacterium
AAAAGGTTGTCCCAAGAAGCATCCTGTAAACTCCAGTTAACATTCCTAGCTACTTCTTCGTGCTCCTCTGCTACCTTGTTATACTTCAGATTAAGCTCGTATACCTTCTGTAATGTATCTTCGGAGACTTCAAAATCTTTTAGGTACTCCGAGATTAGCTTTTCTTGCACAGTGATGTCACGAAGATTCTCTGATCCAAAAAACTGATCTACTTGTTCAAATGCAGTGACCACTGTAGTTCCATCAGCATAGGACAAGCCATCTGCTCCAAACCAAGGTTTGGCAGCCTCAAAGTCATAAAAGTCAATATCTGGATAAGACACTTCCTTTTCGGGTTCCTCACAAGAAAACAACATCAACGTCATGAAACCAAACATACAACCTCGTTAGAATAGGGTTATCTATACATTATCATACTCAAAATAATGTAGAGTACAAACTGGAAATGCGCAACCAATTAGTCTCGAATCGTAAAGTTGAAGGATATCTTGTATGAGTCACATCGACGACCATCGAACTGCCGTTCAATCAGGACAATATGGATACATTGATTCCAGTACGGGACTCTTCGTGATGACGGAGAATTATTTACGAGAACGCGGACGATGTTGCGGAAATGGATGTCGGCATTGTCCATTTGGTAGAAGCCTACCTGAAGGAGCAACAGTCGACTCCAACCAACTCATTCTTCCATCTGACATGAATACCCTGCCAAAAGAATGCGTCACCTTATTTTGGAGTGGTGGCAAAGATTCATACCTTGCGTACCTTCTGTTGGTTGAGAGCGGACACACCATATTGCTGTGCACCACATATGCCAATGGTATGGTTGGGCATCAAGAAATCCCTGTCGAACGAATCATTAATCAGGCCAAATATTTGAATGTGCCATTGCTGTTGATCGCCCTGAAAAGTGATGAACGCTATGAGCACCGTGTTTCAAATGCCCTCATTGAACATTCCATACACACCCTAGCCTTCGGAGATTTACATCTTGAGGAAATACGGGACTGGCGAGTCAAATTCTTTAAGAACTATAGACTCTTATTTCCAATCTGGAAAGTACCCTATGCTGAACTCCTCAATAGACTGTGGACTTCACCCGGAAAACCAGTTGTCAGTGCGGTCGGTGACCACTTGCCGAAACACATTGTGATTGAGATCGGTGAACCATACTCTCCAACTTTTGTGAACAGAATTGCTCAATATGACATCGACTCAATGGGTGAAAATGGGGAGTTCCATACGGAAATCACATTCAACTGACGATATAAAGTGTATTCTTAGCCACCGTTGTCCAGCTGAGCTTTGGAGTTATCTCTTGAAACGTCAATCTAAATCCGACCCTTGATTGGACATAGACAATCCAATCTTTGCGACTACCAGATTGTGGTCTGATAGAGTCGTTGACTCCGTCCAATATTCCTCAAAAGTCAGTCCGTCTCCAATCAAAACCCAATCCAAACGTCGATGGAGCCTGGGAAAACTGACCAGTGATTGCATTGGTTCGTAGGGTCTTAGCCCCAATTTGGTACAATACCCCTCAAGTTCGGACCCCCACTCCACATTAAAGTCCCCCATCACAATGACGGGTACATCCAATGACTTGAGAACGGTATGCAATGCATCGACTTGACGAGCTCGGACATGGGCTTTTCGAGGGTCCAAATGTATGGATACAACCACGACGTCTTGTTCATCGATGCCAATCTGACCAATGACAAAACCTTTTGGTGGAAGTGGAAAAGAGGAGCGATACCGGATGGACTGTGCGTCATGAATAGCACGCTCACTGATCAGACTTGTTCCATACTCCAGTCGCGATTTTTGTGAATGAAAACCAATCAATGTGTGGTCCATCTTTAACCGCTGCGACAAAGAGTGTACCTGATCTTGATTTCCCGACCACCACGCATCAGAATCTGATTCTTGAAGGGCGACCACATCTACATCATACGGCATCATTGATTCGGCAATCTTATCTAGATTGGATTGAACCTTAGCAGTAGACTGTAATACCTGATGCCGTCCGCTCCCACGTCCATGTCCAATATTTAACGTCGCAACCGTAAACTCAGTCGCAAATGAAAGGGAACAGAACACCCACCAAAGCATTTTACAACAACGATTCAGGTACAATTTTTGAGAAAAACGTTAAGATCCTACGCTTCAATCCAGCTTCCTTCTCATTCGATTTATCGGCAGGCCAAGCATTTCTTTCATCCATATCCGTTGCAAAATAAGCACTCATCTGGGCGGTAAATGCGGCATCTCTAACAACGACGAAGCTTTCGGTATTCAAATTGGCAGAACGAGGATCCATATTGAAGGTACCAACGACAGATATGGTATCATCGATGATCATTGACTTGGAGTGCAACCCCACTTCTGCATCCATCTTGTCTGGTATCCCGGTGCCGTTCAAAGCTTGTACATCTGGTGCATGTGGTTTCATTTCATACACTTCAACCCCCATTTCAAGCAACGTATTCCGAATACGCTTATAGCCTGCAAATGCGGGATAGTTATCGGTTGCAGCAAGGGAGTTGGTCAGAATCTTGATCTCGACCCCCTTTTCGATAGCAGCCTGTAAAGCCCCCAATCCAATCTCTGTCAAAATTAAATACGGCGTTTGAATCCAAATCCGTTTCTTCGCTTGACTCAACAAGTCCAACAATTCTCGCGTAGTGATACTACCGCCGCCAAGCCCTTCAGTCTCATTTTTCCACGGAGCATCCGAAACATATTGAACAGAATCAAGCCAAAGTAAACGCTCAGACTCAGCCGCATTAAGCAAAGTATTCGGCATCGCATCCAATTGCTGACGAAAGATTGGATTGAAGTTCTTGGGAGAGCAAGAAAAGTTTCTCAATTTTATCCAAGATTGCTGAGCCGTTTGTAAATCCCCGTCTGGTAGGAGTTCATTGATGATAACAGAATGGTTGTCCTTCCAGAAAAAGTCAAAACCAGCCTGAATTACAGAACTGGTACCACCAATCAAAAGGAGGTCCCGATCTCGAAAGTTGTAATCACTGTTTAAATCGTAGTATTCATCTCCGACATTTCTCCCACCAGTGACGACTACTTTACCATCGACAATCAAAGCCTTATGGTGCATCCGTTGGTTGATGCCATCAAAATCAGAGAGCAAATTGCGAGACTTCTCGGTCCAGTGCTTTCCGATATTAATGGTTGGGTTGTACACCTTCACCTCAACATTTGGATGAAAATTCAGATCTCGGAGCAACAACTCATCCCCATGAGCCAATAC
>CALDQI010000686.1:0-6877 GCA_937911635.1 uncultured Pseudomonadota bacterium
CAACGAGTAACGATACCGGCTGAATCGATTGCCAAGGGTACATCTCCGGCAACGAGTTGAAGGCATAGAAGGCAAACTGTCCAGAACGAATCGATAACACCTTTCGAAAGACGTATACCAATTGACTGTGAATGGCTGCGTACACCTGTGATTCTGTCATGATATCCATAGATTGTAACACCTGCCCCAAACGCTGACCTGTTTGATGCATTTGATCCAAGGCTACAGTCAATTGAGATGACTCTAACTGCTCTGAACTCAACAACAGCTGACCTAGGGTTTCCTCTTCTACAATCGGATCCGAGCGCCATGCGACGATATTCCCATTCTTAACCAATGCGAACCGCTCCACGCCATCGGCTTCAATCACCACCAACCCCGTACGTTGATTGGACTGAATTTGAACCAAGAACCCTGTCCACTGCGTCATCGCCCCTCGAACGATGGGCTCCTGTCCTTTGTATTTGGGTAGTGTAAAGCCACGACGAGACAACGTCGGTTGATCTTCAATTTGATTGAGCTTCTGCTCTAGAACTGAAAGTTGTTTGCGTAGGGCATCAATCTCAGATTGGAGAGCATCCACCACCTTATTGTGCTCTTCAACAAGTACAACTTTACCCGTGTTCACAGCACCTTGTAGTAAAGATTCTTCAGCGGCATCCGATTGAGATTTTATCGTTTCATAGCGCTCTCGAACAGAACTGGGAAGATCCAATAGTCTAAGGGCCACAACTCCATTGTCCCCACGAAAGACCACTTGTCCTTCAATGGGCCCAATGCGAGACTTGTCGGCAAACTTCAAATCCAACTTTACATTGTCAGCCAACTCCCCTCGAAAACAGGAGGAATCTAAGGTAATGCTGTCTTTGGCCAAGGTTTCTTCAAAATCTTTAACAAAAGCTGCATCATCAGCATACATTTTGGTCGCTCTTCTGGTGGCCACGGTCCCTCCCCACAACGTCTACGGAAATGTCAAACTATTCTGCCTTCAATCTAACCGATTGACTGGATTGTGGATAAATAATGTTATGAGAAGACCACACATTCATTCTTGAGATTGTACATGGACACTATTCGTACTCGTTTTCCATTTTGCACCCATATTATGGTGGTTGATTTTGAAGCCACATGTGGGCCAGGTGTGTCTAAAACAGCCGCTGAAATTATTGAGGTCGGCGCCGTTCTCTATTCATTTCATGCAACCCCATTGAGTGTGGATGCCTCCCCGAAATTTCACAGATACATCAAACCACAGATTGTCTCGACACTGACCCGATTTTGTACGAATCTCACTGGGATCACACAGGAACAAGTCGACAATGGGATCTCCTTTGAAGAGATGCTCGAGCAGTGGCTAGTCTTTCTGACGGCGCACAATTGCACACCATCAGAAGTTCTCTTTGCCTCATGGACAGACTTTGATATCAAACAGTTTAGAAGAGAAGTCGACCGTGCAAAGGCTACTCTCCTGAACTTTACATATTCTATTGACTTGCAGAAGGCCTACAAAACCACGCAGAAGCACAGTGGCATCAAGAGTGTTGCGAAGGCGCTAGCTGAGCAGAACTTGGAGTTTATTGGACGTGAGCACAGTGCCATTGATGATGCTTACAATACAGCTCGGCTTCTTCCATTTTGTGGCTACGTCCACTCATCAACATAAAAGTACAAACCAAAAAAGTAAAACCCCCACAGAACACAATGTCCTGAGGGGTCTACAAACGTTCACGTCAATGATTACGGACAGCCTGAACGACCAGAGCAATCTGAGTCATCACAGTCTACATTACCATCAAGGTCACCATCGGTACCATCGTTACAAATGACTTCAATGGTGTTGCAGTAAGACGTACCCAGGCAAGTTTGCTCATCGTAACAACAGTAGGTATCGTTACAGTCTATGGACCCGTTACCATCATTGTCTACGCCATCAGCACAATCGCTTTCAACAGCAGTTGCACAGGCTGGGTCACTTTGACAATCAAAGTCCGCACAGTCAACATCACCGTCGCCTTCATCATCTTGACCATCGGAGCAATTGGTTTCTATACACGAACCTTTACCCCCACAATCGAAGTCGGCGCAATCAGTAAATCCATCACCATCATTGTCCTGACCATCGGTACAGTCTAACTCAACGCAATCTGTCGTCCCTGCACAGTCTGGGTCGTCACAGTCAGTGAGACCATCTCCATCATTGTCCGTTTGATCGTCACAGATGGACTCCAGCTGACAAGCGGGATTCGCCACACAGGCAGAGTCTAGACAGCAATATGGATCATTACAATCAACACCGTTGAAGCCGTCACCAGCATCATCCACACCATTGTTGCAAATCTCGACTTGACCAACACATGCATTCGATTGACTGCAATCGAAGTCGTCACAGTCAACCTGACCATCCAAATCGTCATCTTGACCATCACTACAGTTGGTTTCAGATTGACAGGTTGGCTCCGCCGCACAATCTGGGTCATCACAGTCGATCAAACCATCACCATCTTCATCCAAACCATTCTGGCAATCTCCTTCAATGAGACCACCGCAACCTGGATCCGAAGCGCAATCTGAGTCATCACAATCGACGTCACCATCGTTGTCGTTGTCTACACTGTCACCACAGTTGGTCTCAGACTGACACAAGGAGTTGTTGGTACACTGTGAGTCATCACAGTCAACATCGCCATCACCATCGTCATCCACACCGTTGTCACAGATCTCGAAGGCTGCGCAGAGAGGATCATTCGCACAATCAGAATCATCACAATCCACATCAAAGTCACCATCGTCATCTAGACCATCGTTGCAATTTTGCTCGATACACGCTGGATTACCTGTACAGTCAGAATCAAAACAGTCAACGTCGTTGTCACCATCGTCATCTACACCATTCGTACAGTCTTCACCGCCACCCAAACAGGCTGGATCGGTAGCACAATCAGAATCATCACAGTTTGCATCACCATCTCCATCATCATCAACTGGGTTACCAGAAGAGTCGACGTTGGAGCAGTTTTCACTACAAGCACTGGATACAGCACAATCAGAGTCATCACAATCGACGTCGCCATCGTTGTCGTCATCTAGACCGTTGGCACAATCCATCTCGGCACCCATTGCACATGTTGAAGCCGTAGCACAAGACAAATCTGGGCAGCAGTATGGATCGGCACAGTCAGCACCGTTAAAGCCATCACCAGCATCATCAATACCGTTGTCACAAATTTCCACTGTTCCAACACAGGCTGCATCAATACCACAATCGTAATCGGCGCAGTCAACAGAACCATCTTGGTCATCATCGAGGCCATTCGTACAATCTGTCTCTGGACTTAGGCAACCTGGATCTCCAGTACATACCGGATCTGCACAGTCTGTCAGACCATTGTTGTTGTCATCCAAACCATTGACACAGTCTTCACCACCACAGGCAGTAGAGTTTGTACAATCGTCATCCATACAGTCGATCATACCATCTCTGTCGTTGTCCAGAGTGTCCATGCAGTCTTCTGGAGGGAGATTCTGACAATAGATCACACTGAGGCAGCTGGTTTCACCACAGTCAATCAAACCATTACCGTCGTTGTCCTGACCGTCTTGACAATCAGCCCCGATCTCACCACCGCCACCAGAACCGCCGCAAACGGGTTCCAGGGAACAGTCTGGATCAGCACAGGCATCATCGTCTACACCATCACCATCTGTGTCTTCAAATCCATCACCATCTTCGTCAGTCGCAGTTCCACAGTCTTCTGTCTGTCCAGTTCCACCGCCACCAGCACATGTTATCGGTTCATTGGCAACGCAGATTGGATCGTTACAATCTGTCAGCCCATTGGCATCATTGTCTTCACCATCATTACAGTTCAACTCTTGTCCAAACTCACACGTTGCAGGTGCTTGTGGGTTGTAGGATCCTTGCAAGTTGACGATGGGTTGACCATCACAAGCCTGTTCTTCACAATCTGCAAGACCATTACCATCTTCGTCACCAACCAGAGTACAATCTTCAGAACCACCACCATTCACACACTGAGGCAGCTGCTGACACACAGGGTCGGCACAATCTGACAGCCCATTACCATCTTCATCACCAGAGCCTAAGGTACAATCTTCTGGTTGCTGATTGAGACACCCAGCGTCATTTGCACAGTCGGTATCGGCACAGTCAAGGTCACCACCATAGTTGAAGTCACCATCGTTGTCGACACCGTCCTGACAATCGGTCTCTGGCAAGTTGGCCGATGCATTACAGGTACCAGTCCACTGAACACCATTGGTATCGGTCACCGTAATGGTTTGACCGAAGCAGGCTGGATCCCCACAGTCTGTCGCAAGGTTGTTGTCATCGTCGATACCGTTGTTGCAAATCTCACCGCTGAAAGGACAAGACGCAGTTCCAAGGCAGTCCATATCGTCACAGTCAAAATCACCATCACCGTCATTGTCCTGGTTGTCATTACAAGAGGTCTCCGGAGACTCACAAACCGATTGCGAACCAGGGATAGCTTCACCCGTACAGTCGGTATCTGCACAGTCAACATCACCGTCCATATCATCGTCCAGACCATTCGCACAGTCCGTTTCTGTAGATGACATCTGACAAGATGGATCGGTTATACAATCCGTGTCATCACAGTCAACATCGTTGTCACCATCGTCATCTACACCATTCGTACAGTTTTCTGAACCAGAAGACTGACAATTCTGTGCACTGGCACAATCAGAATCGTCACAGTCAACATCACCATCACCATCGTCATCTACGCCATTCAAGCAGTCTTCACTAACAGACGATTGACAGGCTGCATCATTCGAACAGTTGAGATCTTGACAGTCCAAGTCACCATCACCGTCATTGTCCATATTGTCTGAACATGAGGTCTCAGCACCAAACTCACAGAAGCCAAGATTATTGAAGGAGTCATAACCGGGAGAACCATTGCAATCGCTGTCCAAACAGTTTGCCAGTCCATCACCATCATCATCGATTGCGGTAAAGCAATCTTCTGAACCACTGCTTTGACAATTTGAGGAACTTGCGCAATCAGAGTCATCACAGTCTGTATCGCCGTCGTTGTCGTCATCCACACCGTTGACACAGTTGGTCTCAGTGGTAGTAGATAAGCAGTTGCTGTCAGCAGCACAGTTTGGATCATTACAGTCAATCAGTAAGTCACCATCGTTGTCCATGCTATCATTGCAACTAATCTCAGCAGCGTATTGACAGAGTCCCAAATTCCCAAATGCATCGTAGCCAGGTGAGCCATTGCAGTCGGTATCCAAACAGTCTGCCAGACCATCACCGTCTTCATCACCAAGCGTCAAACAGTTTTCTGTGCTGCTTGAAGAACACGCTGGATCAGTTGCACAATCGGCATCCAAACAATCCGCAGACCCATCACCGTCATTGTCCGCCCCATCATCACAGGAGACTTCTGTGGTGTGCTCACACTCTGCACCACTCGATGCATTGATCACAGCACCATCACAGCTTGGATCCAAACAATCAATCAACATATCTGCATCGTTGTCTGCACCATCTGTACAACTGGTCTCCCCACCCATCTCACAAAGATAGAGGGAACCTGTCGCCGTTACAGCGGTCGTACAGCCATCTGCACAATCTGCCAAACCGTTGCCGTCTTCATCACCATAGGTATTACAATCTTCACTGGAAGCACAGGCAGGACAATCAGAATCCAAACAGTCAACCAAACCGTCACCATCATTGTCAAAGTTGTCGTCACAGCTTTGCTCTGTGGGTTCACAGAAACCGGTATTGCCAAATGCATCAATCGAAATGGTACAGCCATCTGCACAATCTGCAAGACCATTGCCATCTTCGTCACCAACCGAGGTACAGTCTTCCGACGAGCATTCTGGACAGTTGGAGTCAGCGCAGTCTACATCACCATCGCCGTCATTATCAAAGTCATCATCGCAACTTTGCTCAACAACCTCACAGAAACCTGCATTGCCATTTTCGTCAACGGAAACTTCACCATCACAATCTGAGTCCGCACAATCCACGAAACCATCATTGTCGTTGTCTACACCATCCCGACAATCCTCAACATCTGGCATACAGATTTCTACGTCTGAACAATCCTCATCGTCACAATCAGACTCTTCATTCCCATTGTTGTCGAAACCATCTTCACAATTGGTTTCTTCACCAAACTCACAGAAGCCCGTTTTTCCATCAAAGTCTACAGAGACTTCACCATCACAATCTTCATCCAAACAGTCCACGAGGCCATCGCCATCATCGTCTTCGCCGTTTGCACAATCACTCTCACCCGACACAGAGGTATCATCACCTGTCTCGTTTGTATCTTGGGTATCACTTGTATCTACAGTATCGGTATCGACTGGGACGCCGAATCCTGTATCCTTATCGCCACAGGCTGCTGCCAGCGCAAAAATTAAAATGCATGAACGGAACATAAACCACCTCAAATTGTAAACGGATGTAGTCACTATAACACATACGTTTTATCAGAATCAATCACAAAACAATAAATGTGCCAACTTTGAAACGGAGACATCTATTCTCTCACCCCTAAAAGGAAAAAGGACAACCAAATGTTGCCCTCAAACTGTACCCCAAAGATGTAAATTAGGATTCTTCTTCAATGACCGGCATTGGCTCTTCGCTTCCGCGCCAAGTGGAGCCATTTGCTTGACAAGTTTCCTCGTCAGTAAACATTGGATTTTCGCATTCAGCTTCGGCAATCTGTAAACCACTTTGGTCCAAAGCAATCAGTTTTTGGCGAAGCAATCCTGCAACAATCAAACGCGGCGTACTGTTGAAATCATCGTCCAAAAATGGCTCGTCTTCTTGCCAAAATACCAACTGCACCTCATCTGCACC
>CALDQI010000687.1:0-4324 GCA_937911635.1 uncultured Pseudomonadota bacterium
CGCGACTCGTTCGACGCGTCTCGTAATTGCTCGGCGAACCGCGCCCTCGGCTTGCACGGATGGCGCCGGGGTCGCCCGTTAACGCCGCCGCAAGCGGCAAATGTGGTGGGGGTAGCCCAAAAAACGAGGTTTTGGCGCACCCATACCTTGTAATCTACCACCGCCCGTTTTACCAGCAAAGTAACTACGAGCACCATCCTGTGAAAAGACACTCATGGAAGCGATACCGGTAAATACAGAACCGGATACGTTTTCCCAACCAGCAGGATGTTGTGCTTCCATAGACTCTTGAAGATCAGCAGTCAAAGGACCGTATCCAAATCCAGGTTGGTCAGCTACGATCGCATCCAAAGATTGTGCCCAGTCTGTAGTGAGAGCATCACAAGAACCACGAGTTTCTGGAGTAGAGTTTACAGTGAAACCATACCAGCCTTCTAAGTCTGCACCGCCAAACCCGTCAGGAACCATGCCATCTGCATATTCTTCATCTACATCTGAAGAATCCACATCAAACACCCAATCGATCGCACAGAAATCACCTTGTGCTGAATCATATAGAATGACGCTGAAAGAACCAGAAAATGCTTCTGAGGCACCTGCAAACATTACCGAAGCGACATCGTTTGCTACGTACCCATTCATAAACGTAAACAATACGCTATCTGGTTCGATTGTGTAAGTGCTAGTGGTATCTTCAGTTGAAGGCTCAGAAGTTGGTTCAGATGCAGGCTCTTCAACAGCTGTATCTTCTTCTTCTTTTGCACCACAAGCAGTAGCCAAAGCGGCCAACGCGATAAAAGTAGGTAGGGTTTTCAAAGACATTTGTTCCTCCATGGTAATTCAATGTCGATTTCAGTCTGCAAAATACCCTAATGGCTTGCAAAAGTCAACCCTTTGAACAAACTTAACGTTCAAGGTTCACAAAACTGTTTCACCCTTCAACTGCTTTTTTTGCTTCTGCCAGACGAGAGGTCTTGGGATCCATTTGCAAATACTGTGTCCAGAATGGCTTTGCATCCTTATGAATACGACTCGCAGATTCCGCGAGCATTTCATACATTCGAGTGTAGTCTGGAAATGCTTGAACAGTACTCAGCCCCCATTGATATGCATACTTCGGATTGCCCGCTTCGAGCTGTGTCTGAACCTTCCATCCAAGATACCACTGGGAATTAGAGTCGTCTTTGCCTTCCAGCCAGTCGGTTCGACGATTTAATATCTGCGACCAAAAGAGGTCATCTGTTTCTACAGACCGCGTGGACCAAAACCCCAATAAGGGATTGTCAGGGGCGTTTCGAATATATCCTTGCAACATTTCTCGATGTGATCGGGATCTAACCAGGTCAAGAATCGTCAAAACATCTGAATCCATCGCCAACTCTTTACCCACAAAGGCATACCCTGAAGCACACTCTAGCCGTTCGTGGAAACATTTACTCCACAGAGACAACGCCTCCATCGGTTCGTTCGACCAAAAGTAGTCCAAGCCAAACCAAAACTGAATATCTGAGTTGTTCGGATCCGCATCATATGCCCTTTTCCGTAACAATCTAGATTTTGGACTTTGTTGCTTATCTTGATAGAGCGACTTGAGTAAGTACAACATCGCCTGTTGCGCCCCTCCCAACTCCCAATATTTATCTTGTAAACCATCGAGAATCACAGTCGCATCTTCTACAGAAATGTGTCCTACTTCTTGTTGTAAAGACACCAGTTGAATCCAGGCGTTGTCCGAGTCAATAATGGGAACCATTGCATCTTCTTGAATCGCCCTAACTAATATTCGCGGATACTCCATAATCTCGGGATCCCAAATATAATCTGCTTCTTTCTGGACGCCGATCTCTAATCGAGCCCATTTAACTAAGTCGTGGTCTTTATCTTTGATGTGGCTAAGCACAACCTCGGCTTCTTCAAGCCGCTCAGTGTCTATCATCATGAATACTTGCGTTACTTTACCAACCCAACTCATATTGATTGCAGGAATACTATCAACAATCGAGACTGCATCATCATAAAAAGACTCTTCACCACTAAAGTCTCTCCAGTATATGTACGAGGCCAATGCCAAAAACTCTGAATGAATCTGTTGACTCATCCATTGTTGCTCTTGTAACTCAAGCTGTGTTTTGAGTCTGCTGATCTGTTGTGGATCGGCCGATAGTAGTACTGGTGTACTACGACTCAAGAGATTTTGCGCCGCCACGGTCCGTACACCCCATATCGCTAATAATGCAATGATGAGCAACACAATGACCGCAAAAATTGCGCCTTGCACGACTTTTTTTCCATCGTTAGCTGAAGGCGGTTCTTTCGATTGACGTTCTTCTGCATATCGCTTTGCCAGTTCAGGATCCACTTCTGGAACTTTCGATACAACTTCAACCTCAACAGATGATGGTATCTCGGGAGTCAACGCTTTTGGAAGTTCGGAAGTATGGGTATCACCACTGAGCAATACAACCACCTCGTCATCGTTGGACTCTTTGTAAAACATACTTTTATCAAACGCACCCGTCGCTTCAAAACTTTCCACTTCTGGAGCCTCTTGAATAACATCAATGGCAACTGTTCCTTTGTCTTCGTCCAGGAAACTGTCCATCCTCTGTGTCGAATCATTTTCTCGATCTGCAAAAATAAATGCCGTGGTCACCTCTGCACTCAGATCTTCAATCGAAACTTGGGTCTGCTCTCCCTTAAATAGACTGGCAAATGGACTGTGCGAAGAGGGAGAAGCCGGAGTGGCTGTACTGGAGGTTAACTCAGTAAGAGAAATGGTTGGTTCATACACCCCATCTCCCTCTTCTGGATAAGACACCTGATTGAGCAACCCATTTAGGCTAATCGAAGATGTGAAGTCTCCTTTGTGAGCCCACAGTAAACGTTGAATGTAAGGATTCGGAACATGCACCATGTTTTCTTGTTGGGCTTCTAAGGCTTCCCTTTGCAATAGATGCATCAAAATCTTTTGCCCCACCTGACTTTTTCCAAAGCACATGCACTGTTCTGCCAATCTAAATAGTTCTTGAGCATCGTTACGACGGATAATCTCTTGTGCTTGTGACTGAGAGGGTGGCGTTACTCCTGCACGGATTTGCTTATGAAAGGTTTCAATCTGGGGGTATGTAGGCTCCATCGATTGAAGCATAATGACCATCTTTTGCGCTTGAGACACCCAGCCTCTCTGCAATAAGATCTCTACCTGAAGCGCCTTTTTCTCGGGTGTTTCATCAACCCTTCTCAATCGCTGCCAAGCATGCTCTAGTAGACACAACTTGCGAAAAGCTTGAGCCTGTAGAAACGCAATCTTTGACGTTTGCGGTTTCTTTTCACTCCACTTCTCTACAATCTGCACGAGCAACATCAGCTGATCCTGTTCAGCCAATGCATCCAATGCTTTCAGCACTTTTTCTTCTGTGATGATCATAGAGATTTACACCCATTGGACACTCAGTTGTCCACGTAATATTTAATCTCGTATAGTTTATCACAAATGAAGCATATGAAACGGGCAATTTACCCATGTTTCACATGCTTGCCATGTAGATATAAATACTGTCGACGTTAAGACACAATAACAGCCAGTCCGATCAGAACTATTAATATCAAGATGTTCAAAACAATACTCGCGGATGCCGTGCTCTTTAGCGAGAAAATTGCAGTGCGACTTTCAGCCCCTTCATTCGCCATCGCCTCGCGGGTCTTTTCACGGATTCTACGCACCTCGCTCGTAACTGACTTTTCAATGCCCTCAATTTTCTTCGATGCATTGTCTTGAAACGACCGAGCGTTTGTTTCTCCACGTTGAAAGTCTTTTTTCAGTGCATCCTCTGTCGATTTCACATACTTCTTGATGTCACCATTTAAGCTCTTCTCTGATGTCGCGATGGTAACTTGAAGTTGCTGGACAAGCGACTTTAATTCTGCGATCTCAGAACGAAGTTCAGCAACGTCAGCAGAGGCTACTGCAGCAACAGCGACACTGCTAGAATTTGCTACAGGTGGCTTCGTCGGACCAGCACTTTGTGATTTGGAAACCACCACTGGTTTAGGCTTAGACGTAGATGTTGGCGAAGCTGGTTTTGGAGATGTTCCTGCCTGTGCCTTCTTTGCCGCCAAACGCTCTTTGAGACTCAACTTCTTAGCAGGTGCCGGCGATGCCGGTTCTGATTTTGGAGAGTCCTTCACCTCTGCCTTTGGCGCTTCAGTTTTGATGGCCTCTGATTTCGGCTTGGACACATCAACCACGGGGATCGCTCCACCAGTCAATGCTTTGGTCAGCGCTGGAACAACGTCAAACATATCTGCGACGATACCATATGTT
>CALDQI010000688.1:0-2456 GCA_937911635.1 uncultured Pseudomonadota bacterium
TAAAGTTGGATGCATACTCAAGTGTCGATGTGCAGAGTGCGGTAAAATGACTGCTATTCCCCAATCGACTACGTATACCTCTCCGAACTCCCCAACCAATATATTGCTGGGCTTCAAGTCTCGATGAACAACCCCTTGGCTGTGTGCGTACGCGATGGCTTCCGATACGGTATGCAAAATAGAGATGGCTTCGCGCAACTCAGGGGTGCGTTCTTGATGCAGAAGTTGTTTCAGTGAGGTGCCTCGGATCTCCTGCATGGTGAAGTACGGAGTGTCTCCGATGGTTCCGAACTCGTAGATGGGAATGATCGACGGGTGTTGCAACAAAGCGCTGATTTGAGCTTCGGCCAAGAAGGTTGATTCATGATGGGGAGCCGTTTGTGCATGTAAGACTTTCATCGCAACTTTACGTTTCAGTTGCGGGTCTTGTACTTGAAGTACGGTTCCCATACCCCCGGCACCCAGAACACCTGTTTGAATATACTCAGAATCGGTCAAGAAATTAGGGTCATGAACTTGAGAGGAGTCTTGTTCATCAAAGGTTTGGGACGTGAGAGAGAACGGACCCGTCATGACGGGGTCATAAATCTCAGAGAAGACCATTGTATCTTCAGTGTTCATATCTGGAGTGATAAACTCTTTGGGAGTGGGAGAATGTTCAAAAGTGGGCGGGGTGCTATTTTCTTGATCGGCAAAAAGCTCTAGAATAAGAGTTTCGTCACCAGTGACACGAAACTCTTGTAGGAGATCTCTCAGTGCTCTTACTTTTGAAGTCGTCATTGTTTCCAGTATAAACCATCTTTACAAAAGATGTACACTTATACTGCCTATCCAATCCTATTGTCTTGGAAACCAAGGAATGAATGCTGAGGTCCGATTGACGTAGTCTTGATACTTTGGTCGACGTATACCAATCGTTTTCTCGAGCATGGCAACGCCAGAGACCTTTAGTAGCAATCCGGTCATCAACAATGGAGAAATGAGTACCCACCAAGTACCGGTGGCAGAAAATCCAATCAGACCCAATCCCCACCACAACAAGGCATCACCAAAATAATTTGGATGGCGTGTGTAT
Source organism: uncultured Pseudomonadota bacterium (assembly GCA_937911635.1). GTDB lineage: Bacteria > Myxococcota_A > UBA796 > UBA796 > UBA796 > CAJWHX01. The sequence goes on from CALDQI010000688.1 coordinate 1,076, forward strand.
TTCCACAATCCAGTATTGAGTACACCATCTCTATTGCCCTGCTTTAAAAATCGACTTAGCTGCCAGTCACCAACAACTTCAAAGAATAGACCAATACAAAAGAAAACTACTCCTATCGTGTCTAGTATCGTAAAGGGCGCTTCAGTAGTTGCATATCGCTGAGGGGATCCAACAATCCACGCAATTAGCATTTGAAATAGAAATACAGTGAATAGACTTCTCCACCAAAAATGAGACCCATGATTCGATCTCATTGCCTGATACCTACGGTCTTCTGGTTGACCATGATTGCGCCAGCCTAAATATATGGACAGTCGAACGCCCCAGATTGTTGTGAGTGTAAGCATCAGCAGACTACGGTTCGTCGGAAACTCCAAGTAGGCAATCCCTGCTTGAATGACAAACCACATTCCCCAAATCAAATCTGCAATACTGGCATTTTTTAGTTTGATACTGATCATCCAGAGTGCAATGGCACATCCCAGCATTGTGTACATAGTCGTCATATGTGCCTCCTATCATTCGGTCGACGTAAATGTGATTCGTTGCATTAAAATCGCTGCATTGGGCAATTGAGAATCTGAATTCAGTACCTGATGCTCAATCTGATCGACGGAGTATTCTTGTGGGTTGTATAGGACAACACAGGCTATGTCATCGGGACGTAAGAAGGTCTGCTCACCGAATGGTGTGTATCGAGTGGCGCCTACGCTAACGCACACCTGACGTGGATATTGAGCATCCGCTAGACACTGCGAGATATCCTCTAGAGGTCCGTGGTCTTGTTGAGTGTTGAACTTCGAGAGCAGCCAACTCAGTAATGTATCGTGAAAATACGAATAATCATTCACCTTTGAAGTCACACCATAGGAATGGAGATTCCCATCTCGAATCAAATAACAGCCTAGGACAAAGTCATCTAAGGTGCCACCCTCAGATATATCTGTCAGTGGAATTGATGTCTCAGAGACTCCCTTAGAACAGGCACCCCAATTTTTCTTTTCGCTGATCTTATTGGCCCCTTTTCTACGGATAGAGCAGTCGTTGTGTGCCATGGCCTGAATAGGCTGAAGCTTGGTGACGGAACCATTTTGGTAGGTGACTTCAAAGAGTATCGATACTTCTGGTTCAATCTGATGGTTTTCATGTAGGTTTAGCAGCTGAATTTCCGTTGAAGAATACGGGTTGCAAGATAAAGGGTGCCCAACTGCATTTGGTAGATAAAATGGAAAGATACCTTTGGGAGCGGTTGCATCTTGAACCTTTACATGCATAAAGTCTGGTGATTCTCCGGATTGCTCCAAATGACCGGTAAAATTCCCCGCGATACCAAATCCGGCAATCTGTTCCCAATCCATACAATACTCCTTTGTGGTATGTG
>CALDQI010000689.1:0-6908 GCA_937911635.1 uncultured Pseudomonadota bacterium
CAAATTTGCTCGTTTAGGCAGTGAGCCCAAGGCTAGAACATTGATCGGACTCAAAGGGATAGATGAGCACAGACGCCCGCCAGACCTCGTGATTCAAGACGAATTACACTTGTTGACTGGACCACTGGGGAGTTTGTCAGGATTATTTGAAAGTGCTATTGAAACACTATGGGAAAGAGCGAATCACAAGGCAAAATATGTTGCTGCAACTGCGACCATACGTGGTGCTGCAAGAGATTCAAAACTCATGTATGGTCGAGAATTAAATATTTTTCCACCGCCAGGTTCATCGATTTCTGATAATTTCTTTGCCACTGAGCAAACAGAAATGAATGGCCGAAAACATCTCGCAATAATAGGGAATCTTGGACATTCAACCACACTTATGGAACGACCATTTGCAAGTGTTCTGCAGCGAATTAAAGATATCGAGAGTAAAGGCGTTGATAAGAAAATTATTGATCCATATTGGACTCCAATTGGCTATTTCAACAGCATACGTGAACTATCTGGTGCGCAATCGAGTCTTGAAGACGCGATTTCCCAACAACACATGCCAGAATACGCAAACAGAAGTGATACAAACGTCCGAGAAATCGAATCGGTTGATGAATTATTCAGTAGAAAAAAAGCACATGACCTCAAAGAAACACTCAACAGACTTCGACGAAATAATGAGGACTCTGATTGTTTAGATGTATGTCTCACGACCAATATGTTTCAGGTTGGAATCGACGTAGATCGACTTGGGTTGATGTTGATAAATGGACAACCAAAAAGCAATTCAGAATATATTCAAGCTTCAGGACGTGTAGGTCGAACAAAAGATCGACCTGGGCTCGTAATCTCTCTTTTGAGATCTGCTAAGCCACGAGATTTGTCTCACTATGAAATGCATCGTTCCTTTCACCAAGAGATGTATCGACACGTCGACATCACGACAACAACACCGTTCAGTCCTCGCGCTTTTGATCGCGCTGTTGCATCTGTATTGATGCTACTCTTACGGCAAGGTATTCCAAAATTATCTGAAAATGATCAGGTCCGTGAACTTGCCTATCCTGCGGTTAAACGACAGGCTGAACTGATTATTGATTCTTTCTTGGAACGAGTTTTAGAGCGAGTGAATAAAGAAGAGGAAAAAACTATGATCACTCAAAAAGTTCGCGGCCAATGGCAGAGATTAAAGGATTGGTCTCAACGAAATTCCTCCGAAGGAGTTTGGAGATCAAAGGATCCGTACAAGAAAGCTTGGGCAAAGCAAATGAATGCAGGCAGAGAAGATGCCGAAGATATTCTTGATTCCATGCGTGATGTTTCAGAGGATATTCCTTATGGACGAAAGACAAATACCACTACATATTTTTTAGGAAAAATACCAGAATCTCATTTGTTTAGCCATGCACTCCCTGGGGGATTATGGGATAAAGACGGTCAGGCTCTGATGACAATGGGGTTGAACAACTGGGAAATGACATATCAGCAACGCGAACAACTCGAAATTAAAGAAGATGTGTTGAAAACATTACTGGGCGGAGTACGAGTTTTTAGACCGCCAAGACATTCATCTCAAGGTTTGGTAACCACAACGAATATGCCATATGACGTCCGATGTTCGGCAGATCCGGCACATATTTCTAACGGAAAAAGAACAAAAGAGGGAACATTTTGTTCACACCCCGGGTGTGAAAAACCAGCAGTACCTGTTCGTTTTGTCAGTCTATGTTCATCGGGACATCTTGCTCCCTTCAGATGGAATTCGTGGGTTCGTCATTTGGATAATTGTTCTGCGAGAAGTCAAACTTCGACAACCAATATTCGTCTGAAAAAATTACCTGGTGCTGGATATACGCTTGCAGCATGGATAGTCAGTTGCACAGCTTGTGGACAATCAAGGAGTTTGAAAGGCGTGACCGTCACCAACAAAGATAGGGGGACAAAATGTAATGAACTCAGACCATGGATTAATTGGGAAACTGGACCAAACTGCGATCATAAAATGTCAAATCGACGTAGAAATTCATCAAGTGTCGCTTTGCCCGACGGAGGCAAAGTTCTGTTAATACACCCAAATGTAAATTGGTATCTGGCAGGAAGAATTCCGGCTCTAATGAACTTAAGTGATGAGAAATTAGATTCTCGATTTGAGATGTATTTTGAAGATTGTTGTGATGATGGTACGCTTGATGGTACTATTTATGATAACCGAATAAGTGACCCGAATGCTGATCCAGCATTCGACAAAGAATTGTTCTATACCGATTTAGTCAATTACCGAAACAGACCCGATACGGCACGTAGAGAAAATATTAGAGAATTAGAACGACGTGGTTTGTCACACGGCAGGAGGAATAAAGTAGACGATGGAAAACACTATCTTTGCTATACTGAATTTGGAGGAGAAGTGTCTGCAGATGGATGGTGGCAGGAAGAAAGGTGTCCACTCGACCACCTCTCCAGAGTTGAACGATTGACGGAGGTTCAGTATATCAACGGCGTTCGCAGACTCGATATGAAAGAGGCCCAACCACTTGCAGAATTTTCAATGGAAGAGGGGGATTGGAATCTTGGTACATACAATTACGGTGAGGGAATTTATATCGGAGTAAGCGTGAAATGGCTTATGGCTCAAACTCAAAATTCAAACACTCCACTTATGAATATTGAAGATGTTTCAAGGCGGTCAATTGCTAAGGAATTAGACTTAGAAAATATTCATGTTCAACGTCATCTACCAGTACTTCACTCATTTTCTCACCTCATAATCAAAGAATTGTGCTCAGAATCAGGGTATTCTCTCGGTTCAATCGGTGAAAGGCTCTATCTCTCTGCCACGTCTGACGGTATTCAAAAGGCAGGGATTTTACTTTACACAACCGGTTCTTCTTCGGATGGAACGCTAGGAGGTCTTGCATCACAGGGTAATCGTAGACATATCGAAAAGATCGTAAAACTTGCGCTTAGAAGAAAAAATGAATGTTCTAATGATCCAATCTGCTCCGATCACCGCCCAACACCTGAAGAACCCAATGGTTCGGCGTGTCATGCATGTGTTCTTTTGCCAGAGACAAGTTGCGAACTCGGAAACAAACTTCTTGATCGAAACTGGGAGTTGTAAAAATGACTCGTATTATGTTCACAGATCCAACGAGAACATATTCTCATAATGATGAACACCTCAAACAGGGAATTCTCTCATTGATTAGAAAAGCCAGGCACACAATTGAGATTCATGGATTCTCACTCGCTGGTTTTTACGATCAAGAAGTTTTTGACCAGCCACTCGTCAATAAGTTAAAGCAGGGAATAAAACTCTCCGTTTTTGGAAACAGTGGTAAAGAAGTTCGTTATATTAAGTCGATATATCGAGCCTATATGCCACGATGTTACCGTTGGGCAAATGAAAATGCACCCGACAAATCAATTTATCATATCAAGGCAGTAGTTGTAGATGGATTATATGTGTATGTTGGATCCGCAAATTTAAGTAAAAATGCACTAGAGAACAGTTCAGAAATAGGATTAATTGTCGAAGATCACAAGCTTGCTCAAGAATTAGAGAAGTTCACCTCCCATCTCATTGAAACTGATTATCTTGTGGTGGTTGATTGATTACCTGCGTTGGATGTAATAGCGACACACTGTCTGAATCCACACGGTATCAGACATGTCAACAATGCGAATTAAAGGTTCACGTTATTGATGAGGAAAGTTATTTCATACCAGTTTTTGACATATCAAAATCTCCGGCGCTTTCAAGATGGACTGGATTCGGTCCAAATCTTTTACATGAACTGAATCGAGAAAAGCCATATGGATACTTGCAAACTCGTATTCACGTCGTTCTCGAGATGACTGAAACAACCTACAAAAGTGGAAAAAAATATCGAGAAACACTATGGCGAAATCTGAATCGTAAACTTGCAGGTTATGGGCTGAAAGTAGTTCCATTTAATCCTAAGTGGGAGGATATCGAAAACCTCAAAAAAGAGGATTTTTTGCAAACACCTTGCTTTTTACAATTACTAAATCTTCACCAACCAGAGATATTGTTACCTTCAAATCCTGTTCAATCCTTCTGCCATCAAAATGAAAAAAGCTCAATCAGTGCAAACTGGATGAAAGAAAAATTACTCAAGATGTATCCTGAACAAACATTATCCGTGTATCAGAATGAAGGCATATCTCACTCTATCGAGAATACTGGATCTCTAACATCGATTGTGATTCCAACTGGAAGTGGAAAAACGAGAATTGCCCAATCGCTAGCCGTGTCATTACGTAACGGCCATGGTAATGACCAAATGAAAGAAGGTCCGATTATTGTTCTCTATCCAACCATATCTTTGATGGACGATCAAAAAAAGGAATGGCAAGAAAAACTTAATCGAGATTTGTTGAGAGCTGGTCTCAATCAGCTCAATATACGCGTTCTACACTCAAATGAAGATGAGGATGAACGAAATGCTGTTAACACGGATTTACTTGAAGGGAAAATCGATATTCTTCTCTGTAGTCCAGAACAACTCGTTCCATCCAAAAACAGGATGAGCCTTATGGAAATTGCTATGCGGCTCAAAGGCGATTGTCTTGGGAAACCTTTCAGTGCCCTTATCGTAGATGAAGTACACATTGTGTTTGATTGGGGAGACTCGATCCGTGAAGCGTTTTTACTGCTTCCTCAAATGGAGAATATGCTGAAAACAATTAATCCGCAATTAAGAACAGTATTGATGACTGCGACCTTGACACCGCGTGAAGAAAATGATTTGCTGTTCAATCAATTGGGACGTAATGAAAATTCCGTGAAAAAAATACGAAATGCAGAAGTTCGTACTGACTTGGCGTTTACTCTAATTAATGATAAGGATAAAGAATTGAAAACAATTGCCGGCGATGTATATACTGAATACGCAAGTGATCACAAATGGAGAAAACACCCCCACAATTCAAAGTCTCCACTTTTGATGTATTCATTTCGACCTGATGACTGTGAACAAATAGCCATACATTTGAAAAGCAGAATCGGAAGGAAAAGAATTGAAACATATACCGGTCAAACTCAGGGAGCTCAGAGAAAGAAAAAACTTGCCCGATTTCAAAATGATGAAATATCCCTCATGGTTGCTACAAGTGCGTTTGGAATGGGAGTCAATAAATCGAACGTATGGATGACTGCATACTTAGGCCAACCAGCCACCCTCAGAGAATTGTACCAAGCATTTGGGCGTACAGCCCGAGGTAGTAATTGGAGCAATGAGGAGAAAAAGAAACGAAATGGAAACTGCATCGCCCGGATCGTTCGAAGACCAATGCGAGGATATGCTCCTACTTTCGGACCTTCGAAGGCACTGGAAAGACTCATTCCAATGATTTTGAAAGGTGAAATTTCGTCAAATGGCTATGCTCTCTTATCTCTTAATCCAGAACACCAAATTTACTGGAACCCATACGATGAAAGGTATTCCAGAACCCATAAAGACACTATTGAGGCGGAGAACAAGTATCGAGATCTTCTTACGCGTAGAGGAGTTAGCACTTCACGTATTCCTTCAGAAATTGATGCATGGTGGTCGAATCGTTGGAATTTAAAGATTCGAAACCGAATGAATGCCGAGTATAAAAAAAGAAGAAAGGCAACAATATATCTTGAAAAGGCTGGTGTTTTAAAAATTCATGGCTTTTTCCCCGAAAATCCGCTTATTTCTGAGAATTTTGGTTCACTTCATGAGATTCTTGAGATCGGAGGAATTGAGCGATTGATAAAAGCCTACTCAGAGATTGGATGGGAAAGTGGAACTATGTATAATTCACAATCAAAGCAGTATTACCTCATTGCTGAAATTCAAGAAGGTATTGAGAGTATTTCAGATTTATTTTCCCAAATGGAGAGAGGAATTCAAATTACTGAAAAGTGGGCAAATGAAAATCTAGCAGAACTTTCTGAATTTTTGAAGGAGAAAGATCAGTGCATACGTACTCGATTTCTCCCAGTAGTTGGTGGAAATAAGAATAATAGTGAAGTTATGTCGTGTGAAGAACGGTTTAATCGTCATCAACATTTTCCTTTACCAAAAGGAGAAATGCCAGTCGCACCATGCTCAGTATGTCGGCAGAAAATTTGGGGTGACACTGATCCACTCTTCGCTCCAAATTCTAATTTAAAATTCAATGGTAAAGCACCTCATTCAGTTTGGTTAGAACATGAAACACTAGAATATTTAGCCGGACGTCTTAAATCAGATGTTGAAGTTTACGATGAAAAGATCAATGGAAATATGAAACAACTTCCAATTGATGGTTTTTTATGCGGATTCGCATTTGATCCTAATGAGAAAAACCTACATAGCGATGCGATTAAACAAAAGTGGTTTGAACTTTGTAAGTTTCAAGGATCAATCCAATCTAACAGTATCTCGATTAAATTCGACAAAGCATACGATGGCAAAGGTAAGGAATTACCTAATGAAATCCCAAATTCCATTCTTGTGAAACTGTTAGCGCAACAAGTAGTAATTGAGATAGATCTAAGTGGTCTTGATCAGGGTTCGTATCCTTTTGGAGGATTAATCTATCTTGTCGAAAATGAGATACTATGCCGAATGATTGGATCCGTAAATGAGGCAAGAGAAGCTTACAAAACACTAACATCCAAATTAACAGATCAACACAGTAATATCCAAGATCGTTTCATAGGGAAGTATCGACCAGACCAGCACGGTGGCAATACAAAAAGAGAGTGGTGATATGAAGCAAGTTGAACAATTTTCTGCTAAGATGGTGACCTTAAGAGAAATCTTAGCAGACCCGAATTATTACGCAATTCCAGATATGCAACGTGACTATCAATGGGATATTGAGAAGAACGGATTGCACGGACGAAAGCTCTGGGATAATATTATTGAGTT
>CALDQI010000690.1:0-7377 GCA_937911635.1 uncultured Pseudomonadota bacterium
CGTGGAATCAGCATCAACAATGGGAGCACTGTACAGATTGCCCCTCAAAACATCGAAGCCAAAATACGAAGCATCCAACAGCACGGCACCGTTGTAGAAGAAACGTCAGAAGGGAGAGTCGCCCTTAATCTATCTGGGGTTTCTGTAGAAGATCTCGCGAGAGGATCGGTCATTGTATCTCCACAGACTCTGCCGATGTCTCAAATTATCGACATTGACTATAGCCACCTTGAGGGATCGACGCCTCTTGAAACTGGGAACCGTATTCGTCTTCTATTTGGATCTAGTGAAGCATTGGGTAAGGTGTATAGAGTTGACGGAGAGCAATCTGGATTCGACGAGCAAGACCGAGGGTTTCTACAGGTCCGACTCGATTCACCCCACGTTATTTGTAAAGGTGACCGCTGCATCATTCGGCGAGAATCTCCATTGGAAACGCTGGGTGGAGGAACCGTTGTGGATCCCTACGCCCCAAAGATTCGTCAAAAAAATCGAACTGCCCAAGAATTGTGGCTCACGAAGGCAACCGAAGGTGACCAGACTGCCCTACTGGCAAGAATGATCAGACAAGGACGTCCAACAACCGAATATGTCCTCCTTGATTGTGCAGGCGGAGTCCAACTGGGAAACACTTGGTACTCAGGTGATGTCATCGAAGACTTCAAGCAGATCTTAGTGAAACAGATTGAGGCTTGGCATGCTGCATACCCATTAAAGGTCGGGGCGACACGAATGGAGATGGCCTCCCACTTTCCTTTTTTAGATAAAGATGGTCTTCAAACGGTGTGCTCACTGGCGATTGAAGAACATCAACTGGTCAGTTCGAATGGACGGATGCATACCCCTGAGTTTACCGTCTGTCTTTCAACAACGGAACAAAGTGACTTGAACACACGACTGACCAGACTCAAAGACGTCGGCTTAGAAGGGATTGCCATAGGAGAGTTCAAGGACATGCCCAAGCCTCTATTCCAGTATGCATTGGAGACTGCACGCATTCTACGAATATCCAATCGTCTGGTGCACCCTTCTTTCATCAATCGGCTCTTAACTCAGTTGCGTCGATACTTTCAGGATCATACAACTTTAAGTACAACGGAGTTTAAAGAGATGACCCAGTTATCGCGTAAATTTTCCATCCCTTTGCTAGAATGGTTGGATGAAAACCACAAAACTCGTCGCAATGGAGATGTTCGCGTCTCCGGCGGAATGTTGTCAGAGGATGTATAAATGACACACAGCACAATCCAATCCTTGGCATGGAACGCGTCCATCTTGAGCCTACTTCTAGGCTGGAGCCAGATCGCATATGCCCAAGAAGACATACCATCGAGTTCCGACCCATCGGTAGAGCAAACTCCAGAGCCTGCTAGCAATCCAGCACTGATCGTTGAGGCGCCCGTCGCTGCAGAAGTGTTCGTCGACAATGAACCAGCCGGTCAAACTCCGCTGACATTGGATCTAGAAGCAGGAAAGCACACCGTTCGCATTGCCGCTGATGGCTTCGATCCATTTGTTCGCCGTGTGACAGTTATCGATGGACAAACAACCACTTTGAAAGCAGATTTTATTGAAGGCGGCGGCACAGTAGAATTCCAAGCTTCTGTGAGTCCGGCAAAACTGATCCTAGACGACGGAGAGATGATTCTCCCAATCCGTTTAAATGAGCTCTCCGAAGGCGACCACACGTGGGAAATCCGCGCCACCGGATATGAAACGGTCAAAGGACAGTTCTCTTTGGTCAAGGGAAAGAATGTTTTTATTTACGAAACCCTCGAATCATCAATTGGAAAGGTCTTAATAGAGAGCAATCCTACCGACAGCATGGTGTACTTAGACGGAGAGAATGTCGGTATGACACCTCTTTCAATGGAGAACGTGGATGCCGGTGTTCACAGTGTAATGATTGAACACAAACGCTACGCGAAAGCCTTTCGGACAATGGACAATACCCTTGGAAACAAAGGCGTGGTAAAAGCATCCATGAGCAAAATGGGCGCCAAAGTCAACATCAAAACAAAAAGTAAAGATGCCCAAGTCTACATTGAAGATCATCTGGTCGGAACTGGGAAGTCTGTGCGGGTTGGTTTGGTTGAAAAGGGAAACTACGATGTTCGAATCGTATCCGACGGACACAAAACTCTGCAATCTGCCATTCACATTCCCGCATCTGGAAAAGTCAAGTTTGTCGCAAACCTCATCCCGTCTGAAGATTCAGGTATGCCCAGTCTTGTCAAGAAGGGTACCGCTCAACAGATCAATTGGGCGCTCTGGGGTGGGGTAGCATTGGGTTCAGCCGCTACAGCTGGTGGAACAATCGCCATCTTACAATCCTTAGAAACAGAACCCGCTCCCTCTGGTGATGCTGTTATATCGCTGCCGTAACTTCTATATCTTATCGATTTTGTAATTTCATCTACAGGAACCTTCATCATGTCGAGAACCATGCGCAACCTTTCCTTTCTTTTGCCAAGCCTCTTGCTCGCCTGTACGCCCACTGTGGAAACCAAGACCGCCATTTTCTTAACCATGGCAACCGATGGTGATTACACTTTACAAGACTATGCCGATTTTGCGTACGTTGTCGTCGATCCTGTTGAAGGCGGTTTTTTGACTGCGGAAGGCATCGAACCCGCTGAGGGAGATTTCTCTACGGGATTTGGTGTGGAAACGGAATTTGGAAACTTCGATGAATCCGACGACGATCTTGAGATGCGCATTCGAATGGACCTCTCTAGATTTGGTGACGAACCAGTATTGGAGATCGGATTTAGCGCCCAAAACCAGGGTCCATTCAACTTTACAGGTTTCGCATTGGACGGTAGCATACAGTACATAGAAGCACCTCTATATGGACCTGTCTCCTTCATACAAGATGAAATCGTTGTGGGAACATTGACCTTCACACAACTCGACAATCCACTCCACGGTTGCAACAACGGAATGGATGATGACGCCGATGGATGGACGGATGCAGACGATCCAGATTGTGCGAATGAAGCGGTTGCCGAAACAGGCTACGGAACCACTGAGTGCAACGACGGAATTGACAACAATGATGACGGCGTCATGGATTCCGAAGACAGCAATTGTGACTCCGCACTCGACGATACAGAAATGACAGGCTGTGAAGATGGCGAAGACAATGACGGCGACGGTTGGATTGATTTTGATGACCCAGATTGCCAAGAAGGCCTGCTTGAAATTGGATACGGAGATTCAGAGTGCAATGACGGAATTGACAACGATGGCGATGGGTTTATTGACGCTGAGGATGATCAATGCGATATTGCGATTCACATCAAGGAGCAGGCTCCACCTTGTGAGAATGGTCTAGACGACGATTCTGATGGATGGGTTGATATCGATGACCCAGATTGTACGACAGGTGACTTGGAAAACACCACAACCTCTGTGTTTGCTTGCAACGACGGTATTGATAACGATGTCGATGGTTTCGTTGACTCCGATGATCCGTCTTGTGTTGATGGATTTGATGAAACAGAGTTGAACGCCTGTGAAGATGGTTTTGACAACGACTTTGACGGATGGACCGATCTTGAAGACTTAGCCTGTACAGACAGTCTAACAGACTCTGAGGGTGGAATTGATGGCGTCACTCAATGTTCGGATGGACTAGACAATGATGCTGACGGACTGGTTGATGCAGACGACCCCGAGTGCCTAACTGCTGTGGTAAACAGCGAGGCTTCTCAATGTGTGGATGGCGCTGACAACGACTCCGACGGATGGTTTGATTCCGAAGACCCAGACTGCGCGTCTGTATTTGCTGAGGTTGGTATCGTCCCAGATGGGCCCGCTTGCAACAACGGACTCGATGATGATGGCGATGGGTTTGCAGATGCTGCAGACGGTGGATGTGCGAGTGCTCTAGACAACGATGAAGACGACAGTTGCGCGGACAGCATCGACAATGATGGTGATGGTTGGATTGATGTCGATGACCCAGACTGTACCGGTATTGGAGACGAGCAAGGCTTTGGATCTCAGCTGTGCAACGACGGAATCGACAATGACGGCGATGGATATATCGATGGTATGGACTCTGCCTGCTCCACCGCTCGGGCAACAACAGAGCTGGACGACTGCGAAGATGGTATCGACAACGACTCCGACGGATGGATCGACTATGCTGACCCAGATTGTCAAACCTCTGATGATGAGGTTGGTGGATTCGACTCTTCCTATGAGTGCAATGATGGCTCGGACAACGAAGCTCAGCCGGATTCTTTGATTGACGCGGACGATCCGCACTGTACAAGTGCAACGGATGACTTGGAACAGAACACCGCATGTGACAACGGAACCGATGATGATGGCGATGGATGGGTTGACTTAGATGACCCTGGATGCACCAATGGAACCGACAACAACGAAGGCCCCGTAGCTTCTGCATATGCGTGTAATGACGGAACGGATAACGATGGCGATGGTCTAACCGACTCTGACGATCCAGCCTGTGAAGACGGCTATGGCAGTGACGAAACCGATCCTGTAACCGGTTGCAACGATGGAACAGACAACGACAACGATGGATGGGTCGATGAAGAGGATCCAGACTGTGCAACAGGAACGGTTGAGGTTGGATTTGGTGATGCCGATTGCAATGATGACGTGGACAACGATGGCGATGGCGATACAGACTTCGACGATGTTGACTGTGCAAATGCATTGGACACGCAGGAAAATTCTGCCTCTACATACTGTTCAGATGGTTCAGACAACGATGCCGATGGATGGATCGACGTCGAAGACCTGGATTGCATGACGGGTGATGAGGAGATCGGATTCTCCATCACTGCGTGCAATGACGGCGTTGACAACGATGGTGATGGCAGTACCGACTCAGACGACTTCGGTTGCATCTCGTCTTTGGACAACAACGAAGATGCCGATCAATGTGAAGACGGTGACGACAACGACGGTGATGGATGGGTTGATTCGGAAGATCCCGCGTGTGCAGATGGTGGAAATCTAGAGAATGATGGATACTCCGGTACCGAATGCAATGATGGAATTGACAACGATGGCTCTCTGCTCATTGACTTTACCGATCCAGCCTGTGAGTCTGCTTTTGATACCGTTGAAGATAGCAATGCGACCGTTTGCGCAAATGGCATTGACGACGATGGTGACGGATGGGTTGATGGGGATGACGTCGAATGTCAAATGAACACCGATGAAAATGGACTCAGTTCTTTCCTTTGCAATGACGGGATTGACAACGACGGCGATGGATATGAAGATGCCGATGATCCTGATTGCGGCGTAGCGTGGGATGAAGATGAAGCATTTGCAATCGACAGCTGTACAGATGGCGAAGACAACGATGGCGACGGATGGATCGATGGTACCGATTTAGATTGTGTAATGGTCGGTGAAGAGGTTGGGTTCAGTACTCTCTACTGCAATGATGGATTGGATAATGATGGCGACGGACTCATTGACTCCAACGACATGGGTTGTGATGACGGGATGGACTTCAATGAAAACGATATGACCATCACTTGCAACAACGGTCTTGACGACGATTCCGACGGGTGGCTCGATCTTCAAGATCCCGACTGCTTTGTAAATGGCGATGAAACCAGCACCGCCATATTCATGTCTGCCTGCACTGATGGTATCGACAATGATGGCAACGGACTCATTGATAACCAAGACTTGGATTGCGCATCTGCGTTTGACAATTCTGAAGACAGTTCCATCGGCTCATGCAGTGACAATATCGACAACGATGGCGATGGATGGATTGATGATTTGGATGCTGACTGTGGTCTCTTTGGTCAAATGGAACAAAACATCTATCCAATCGAGTGCTCTGACGGGATTGACAACAATGGTAACGGCGTCCTCGATGGTGACGATATGGGTTGTGTCAACGGTTGGGACAACAACGAGTTCGCTCTCTCCCCAGTCTGCATGGACGGCATCGACAACGATGGCGATGGATGGATTGATGAGGAGGATACGGACTGTATTGAAACCTCTGCAGAAAGTGGGCCAGATCTGTGGCAATGTTCAGACTTTGTTGACAACAATGGTGATGGCATCGCCGATGCTGCCGATCCATATTGCTTAACTGCGTATGACAATGTTGAATCCGACGGATTGGTGTACAACTGCGCTGATGGACTAGACAATGACGGTGACGGGTGGATTGATGACGTCGATCCAGATTGCGATTGGAGTACCGAAGAGATCGGCGAAGAAGTCCGGTTCACCTGCAACAACCTCCAAGATGACGACGGTGATGGCCTGACAGATTCTGATGACCCTGGGTGTGAGACCGCCTTCTTCTCAGATGAAACCCACACACCAGAATGTGCGGACGGAATTGACAACGATGCCGATGGATGGACAGACTTGGACGATCCGATCTGCTCAAGTGCGAACACGTTGTTTGAAATCGATGGACCAGGTGGACTGTATCAGTGCAATGATGGATTGGACAACGATGCCGACGGCAGTGTGGACGGTGAAGATTTGGGCTGTGACAACGGTTACGACGACGATGAACAGGATCCAATGACGGAATGCAATGACGGTATCGACAATGACTCCGATGGATGGGCGGATTTGGCAGATCCGATCTGCACTTCAATCGCAGTCGACTATGAAGACGATGGCTATGTTCCCAATGGAAGTCAGTGCAATGATGGTATTGACAATGATACCGACGGAACTGTAGACAGCAACGATCCACAATGTTTGAGTGCTTCCGACAACAACGAAGCTTTCTAAGGCTTTATTGCAACCGTTATGTCTAAATGAACATTGGATTCAGGACGGACTTACAGATCAATATCAAATACTGTGGGTCCAATCTGGCCACCATTCCGGAATACAAACCGATGGTATCTGCCATCGTGTCGATTCAATTCCGCAATGGTGCAACGCAAAGTCACTGGGAAAATACGCAGGAGTCCCTCCGCCACCGTACAATCGATCCCCCAACAGAGCCAATCCAGCAATGGCTGCGTGCAACCGAATCTGATGCATGACTCCTGTACGCATGGTTGCTTCCCAGAGGTGTACCTCCCCTCTCGAAGCCAGATGATGAAACGATGTGTGCGCGGAAAACCATTTGCCTCGATGCGGTGTGTTCTTCCCTCTTTGAACAACCATCTTACGACGATTGCTTTTGTGGTGTGCGAGTGGAAAGGTGATGTCATGCTTCGTCCATGGAACTTCTTTCAATGTTAGAAATCGATATCGTTTGAGCAGTGTCTTATTTGTAAAATCCTCTCGAAGCGCAGTCAACACCGATGGTGTCTTTGCGACCAATAGTTGACCCGATGTTGGGACATCCAATCGATGTGCGATGCCACCCTCAAATCCGGTCTCATTGTAAAG
>CALDQI010000691.1:0-5935 GCA_937911635.1 uncultured Pseudomonadota bacterium
GGTATTCATCATCAATCATGATATCCACTCTATTATAGTGGTCAGGTATATCTTTCTTCAATTGAACCAATGGTTCTTCTTGTGTGTTATATTCTTCATTGATTTGCTCAAAAAACCCATTCAAGTCTAAATTTTCTTTGGTATGTTGACCCTCAAAGAGTTGAAAAAAATATTCTATAGCTTCAGAATCAGACAAATAATCAAAATAACAATATTCTGAGTAGTTAACGTGTATATCCTTTATTTGATTGCTCATGGTCGTCAATTTTTTTTATTTTAAATAAGTCATCAACTAAATCGATATCTAAACGTTTAATTTTGCTTATCATTCCTCGTGCTTCGAACAAGCTCGTTGCCAGTACACGACCAATTGGTTCATTAGATGAATCTTTTCTATAAGAATATGTAAATGTATCCATCCTATTTATTATAAATATAACCCTAACTCATAAGAGCGATCGACTGTTATCAATGCATCACTCAAAGTTTCTGATAATCTGTTAATTTCTTGACGATTAAGCAGAATTGACTTAGATTTAATAGTTACTTCGAATTTCTTAGACAAATCTTCACGGTGAGTCTCAGCTCCCATTCTTGTTACTGTTCTAGAATTTTGCATTAGGTCTTTATATGTAAATGGAATCTTTAATCCAGCTACTTCCAATGTACCAACTTTAGTATGTAATGGATCTTCTTTGAAACTTTTAGCATAAACTTTGTCTTTAAATATAAAGTCCATATCTGCCCATGTAGATCCATAACGAGCTCTAAATTTAGGACTAACGCCCCATGATTGATTAACGCTTTTTAACATTATTGTTTTATTTTTTATAAATTGTTACTGTATATATGTCTTTTGAGTAATTATTTCTCAAAACGACGTTTTCATATTTTTCTATTAACATATCTAGTACTAATCCGGGATGAACATAAAAGAATCCTTCATGATGTGTATTGTTGATAGGATTGAGCAAGTTAAATGTAACTGCTAATGATGCTTGATTATATAATACATCAATATCATTGAATAATTTCTTAAGATCTTCATCTTCACTCTCACATCGCCTAGGAGTAAATACACCATTTGCAACTACCCAATCGGATTTCGGCATTTCTGCAGTTTCAAATGCTCCTGTCTGACAGTCTATACCATATTTTTCTTTTGCTATGGCAGTCATTATTGGATTATGGTCAATTCCATGATATGGAATATCTAAATTAGGATAAAAATCACCAAGTAAATGAAATAAATCAGCACGACCACAACCAATATCTAGAATTGATCCACCATAAAATCCAGTTAATAGATTTTGCATCAGATATCTTTGCTCTGATGTGGTATTATACCCAACTGGTTGAGGACTATACATCATATAATCCTCATTTTCAGGTGTTAATTCATCCCATATATCAAATTGAGTCGTACTATTTAAGTTTTCAGAAATTTTTTCTTTTAAATTTTCCTGATTCATGATCTAGTAATTGGTAATGATTCTGTTTCTACTAAATGCTTATAAGGAATTGTGTGTTCTACGGCAAATCCACCATCTTCTCCACACAATTTGCTAGTAAGTGCACGATTAATTCTAGTATCATTAGAATTCGCTGTTGTAATCATACAGAGTGCACTTCGATTTTCTAATAATACATCATATACTGTCTTTTTATTTACTGTATATTGATCTAATACTACACCAACTCTGTTAATTTCGTCTTGAGTGACGATAACTGTTTCACCTGCATTATACATTACTCAATAATTTTAATGATTCTACTATTTGTTACTGCTTTTACTTCAAAGTCTAATGTAACACCCTGGAAATCTTTAACAACTTTAGCTTCTGCTTCTGTTACAGACATAGCTTCTACGAGATACATCTCTGTTGCTTTCTTTTCCTTAGTCCCATTTGGGGTATCGACTAATGTAGTCAATTGTACTTTTGCTGTGTAATACGACATTTTTTGTTTTTTAAAAATTTATAACTTAATTATTTAATTATATTATAAGAAAAAATATTTAATAATAAAAATTATTTTTTATTTAAAAATTGTTGTAATCGTTTTTGATTTCTATGATACTCAAAAGATAAACGCATTTGTTTATCCGATAAATCAAAATTTACTTGTAGATTATCTAATATATCAGCAATCAATCGTTCTTGATCATTTGCACTATATGTTTTTCTACGAAGCATTTTAATAACACGTTTTAGGTGATATATAAAATCTTTGGGTACTCTCGAAAGTATTCTAGATTTATCTAAATGAATTTCTATCTCGTTCTCTTTTGAACTTTTTTTTTTATTTTTTGATGATTCATCAATTAATTGTTTTGCTATCTTTGTTGATTCTTTTAATAAATCATCATATTTAATTACATGTGCTAAATCTAATCCACTAGGTAACGGTTCGGCACCTTCCATATCAGTGCCTGACGCATCTGCACTAGGCTTTTTATCAGAAAATTTATCTTTATATTTTTCTACAGCATCTAATGGTAGTCTAAGTTCCAATGTATAATCAGTGTTTCTACCATATCCAGTATATGGAACTATTTTAACATGTTTACCTCGTACTAAAGAAAGTAAAACTGCCGGAGTGCAATTGTATTGACTGCACAACACGATGGGCAGATATATCATTCTGAGCAGGTTCAGTATGAGTGGATGGAGGCGCTCACATTTTGTGTTCTAGAGAGGGGGGTCTCTAGGCGTCAAGAACTCAATCAAATCGACTTGTTTCCAGGTAAAGGAGATTTGTATTTGTGGAAACTCATGCTGGTACAAGATATTGAAAGACGATTTCAAGAAATGTACAAGCGTCGTCAGGCCACGAAGATTGTCGAGTATTTATTGAACAGTCGCCCAACAGAAACCTTACCCATCCAGTCTAAAAGAATCACCAAATTCTTGGCGTTGTGGTCTCAACGATTTGATCTACATCCAGACTCGGAAGCGCTCGGAGAAGATATAAACAACATTTTGTATCCGTACATGGAATCGATTGATACCTTGGAATCAAGATTTGAAATGATGCAACATGAACTGGCAAGCAATCATTTGTGTGTGTCCTTAGAGCGATCTTATTCTTTCGATGAGTCATGGAAGTCGGGAATAGAAGACCATCTTCTTCGTTTATCGAATGCCTTTAAACAACATGAGGTGATGGAATATCTAACCGACATCAGAGAACAATCGGATTTGAAAGTCGACGACTGGACAAGAGACTTGCACAACCTACACGACCAACACGGAGGGGTCGGGTTGAGTCCATTGTTGCAGCATTTGTTGAAGGAACAACAAGTGGTAGAGAATGCTTATGAGAGCAATCAACAAGCACTCGGGCGATTTATCAATCAGACAGCCGAGCAACACCCAGAACTATCAGAGCGTGAAGTAAGAGATGTACTAACCAGTATACAAAACCAGGCCCAAGAATTATGGTCTTCTATTCCGAGACTGCAAACGGTGAAAAAGTTGGTCTATCCACTGAGTCCTGTATTGGGTGCTTTGATGACGCCAATTTTACTGACACTGGTTGAGCAACAAGGATTTCCAGAACCTCGTCAGAGGCTAAACCGCCCGATGCTTCGTGCCTTAGATGACAATGATCCATTGGCTGTTATTGAGGGGTTGCTGACTGACCCAAGTCAAATTATTGACTCACTCACAGCATTGCTATTGGTTCCTCTCCATTCTCCGTTGTTTGCATGGCTGACGTTTTCGATTGCCTTCTATTTTGCGTTGCAGGGGTGGGTAGCGATAAAGACCAAACAAATGCAGCAGAAACTAATGCGGTATTTTGGACTCAACGGTGTGTTCAGTGGTCGATTGCAACGGTTGGTGTACGGAATGAATGGCAAGTATTTGAAGCAACGCCAGTTGCTCGAGATGAAACTGGCTGAGTGGATCAGTGCCAACGTCAAGAGAGGCAATCGTGGTTTGGCAAAGTACATTGATCAAATCACCTACACTAAGATTGCCCTGGAGTGGTTGTCAGAACACGGATTGTCTGAAAATGACTTGTTAAACTCTTTTGATTTGGATGCGCGACTCTTACCACAAAGTCGGGATGGTTGGTCGATTCATCCATCAAAGTATCCATCATTGAAATACCTGTTGCCACCACTTGATGGTCAAACAATGGAAGGGCGCAATATAGAAAAACCTTTTCCACTCTGGATTTTGCCTCCAGAAAATCATGAGCAAGTCAACCGAAAGGTTCTCTACCCACATCAGTTTTTATCGATTGTAGAGGAAAAGATTCAGTTGGATGAATTGAACCTTGAAGACAATGCAGCTTTTGAAGGTGACTATCCATTTGTTTCTGGTATTGCTTATTCAAATATGACTGAACATCATTTTATTGGTTCAGTATTGAAAAGTCGTTGGGCTGCTTTATCTACATCTGAAGGTAAGTTCAGTCGGTTTTCGGGTTCGCAAGTTCATAGTGTAGAAGACGCTCAATATACTTATCATCACATCCGGATAACCGTTGAGAGAGTGTGTAGTCGTGTGCCATCAGGTGTGAAACATGAATAATTTGGTATTGTTTTTGAATGGTGTGTATGGTCCCATCATGGGTTGGTTGAGCATCATTGTTGTCACAGGTGTCGGGATTGTACTTCTTGGCTATCCACTGATCAAAGGCAAAAAGTTTCGTGGTAAGCCAATGAACGTTGCGCAATCGTATGGTCAGGCTTTGTTGATTCAGTTGTTGGTCACCACCGTGATCTCTTTACTGTGTGGTCTTGCGTTGTGGATGACAACAGACACTTCAGCGTCACCATCTCCGCCAGCACCTGGAAGTACAGCCCCCCCAAGTGGTGGTAGTCCTACACCTTCGAATGCGTCTTCAGGAACGCCTCCGAGACCATCCAGCAGTTCTTTTGAACAGAGTTTTATGCAAACGCACTTTTTCCCCTGGTATGATTTGTATGCTGCTGAGACAAATGAAAATCCAGAACTGTCAAACAATAGTGGTGCGACGATCGCTCAAACAGGAGCCTCCGTCAATCTGAACGTCACAGCATTTTCTGTGTTAATTCACAGCATCATTATGATGTTGACAGTGTTGTTGCATCAATTTCAGTACAATGCCCTATCGTCATCAGATGCCGATAATAGAGCGCTTTCTCAATGGGGACACAACATCCTTGGAGTGCAAGAAGGGTTTAAAGGTATCTTTCGGATAGTCTTGGTCATCATGGGTTTGTTGATCGTAGTATCCATACCTTGGCTTCGATTCCACGCTGAGACCGGAAATCTTTTTCTACCTGTGTGGATTTGGTCCTCCGCTATATTTCAAGTGCTCTTGGGAATCGGACTGTTGTTGTCCAAAGGTGAACGTCCTGAAACCATCGTTGCCGATGAAGAGGAAATTGTTACCAGTACGCTGTCTCATCGTGACTGGGAAGTATTTATTTCGTCTGTCTTTGATGGAGGATTTGTCCTTCTCCGACGAGACAGTATTCGGAAACGATTGGTTCGATTGCCGTTGTTCTTTCCATCAGATCTCGAAGACGATATGGACGCAGATAGTCTCATACCATTGGACGAGCACGGTGACACAGAAGATGATTCTTCAGACTCATTGGCATCAATTGGAGATCTACCCAACATATCCAGTCGCAATCCCCTGTTTGGATATGAAGTCGATCCAACAACATTTCAACCAACCGATACTGTGGCTCAAACTGAATTGTTGTGGTCTCCCCCACTCCAAATGTGGAAACATCAACTGGAGTTTAAACGACACATCATTGACAACATTGACAAACCAGTCAACGCCCTCAACCGGATGTGGTATGATGCGCCTATTTTGAGTACCCAACTCGGTTCCGGAAAAACGACCGCGATTTGGGAAACGGTTGCGTTCATCGTATTCAATAAAAAATACAACTGTCTATTGTTGTATCCGTCTCGGGAAAAGGCAC
>CALDQI010000692.1:0-1877 GCA_937911635.1 uncultured Pseudomonadota bacterium
TAATGGTGTCGAGTCCCTACTCAACTTTTGGTTGGGAGATGATGGCTATGGTCCGTATGTTAAATCTCTTTCAGAGGTAGCGAACAATGTCTCAAAATAACAAAGAAGTCTTGTTGGACCCCTTGTTCAACAACAACCCCATCGCCCTTCAAGTTTTGGGTATCTGTTCTGCGTTGGCGGTGACGACAAAAATGGAAACAGCACTGGTAATGAGCATTGCTTTGACCGCAGTTCTTACCTGTTCCAATGTAGCGGTGTCTTTCATTAGACAATACATCCCAGCCAGCATTCGAATCATCGTTCAGTTGACCATCATCGCCTCTTTGGTGATTGTAACAGATCAAATTCTGAAAGCGTTCCTGTTTGACATCTCTAAGCAGCTATCTGTATTTGTGGGATTGATCATCACCAATTGCATCGTTATGGGTCGTGCAGAAGCCTTCGCCATGCAAAATGGTCCAGCAAAATCGGCTCTCGATGGCTTAGGTAACGGTCTCGGGTACTCATTGGTCCTCGTGGTTGTAGCCTTCTTTCGTGAACTCTTTGGGAATGGCTCTCTCTTCGGAGTTCAATTATTCTCCAAGGTCACTGAAGGTGGTTGGTATACACCAAATGGTTTGATGCTCCTTTCCCCTTCAGCCTTCTTCCTCATCGGTTTGGGAATCTGGGCTCTGCGTACTTGGAAAACCGATCAAATTGAGGCGGAGTAAGTCATGGAAGCATTGATTAGTTTGTTTGTAAAGGCCGTTTTCATCGAAAATATGGCCCTCGCGTTCTTCTTGGGTATGTGTACCTTTCTCGCTGTTTCTAAGAAGGTGGATACTGCCATTGGTCTGGGAGCAGCTGTCATTTTCGTATTGGGCATCACTTGTCCATTGAACAACCTACTGTATACATTCATTCTCAAAGAAGATGCATTGGTGGAAGGTGTAAACTTAGACTTTTTATCCTTTCTCGCATTCATTGGTACCATTGCGGCGGCTGTACAGATCGTTGAGATGACCCTCGACAAATATGTCCCTGCCCTCTACAATGCGCTCGGTGTATTTCTTCCACTCATTGCGGTAAACTGTGCAATCTTGGGTGGGTCTCTTTTTATGGTCGAGCGAGATTACAACTTTGTAGAAAGTGTGGTCTATGGACTGGGATCTGGTACTGGTTGGGCACTCGCAATCGTTGCGCTAGCTGCCCTACGTGAAAAGATGCGCTATAGTCAAGTTCCTCCTGGACTTCGTGGGCTGGGGATGACCTTCATGGTGACTGGATTGATGGCGATTGGCTTCATGGCATTCGGTGGTATTCAGCTCTAATATTTTTGAACATTCAACCCCTAAGTTGGGAGGCATTCATGAATTTAATCGTAGCAGCAGATATGGTCACAGCACTGGGACTCAGTGTCGGTATGTTTACCGTTGTGGTCGTCTCACTGGTGGGAGTTGTACTCACCGCAAAGAAGTTCTTGGTTTCATCGGCCGATGTGCAGCTGGTCATCGATGAACCAAACCAAGATACACGTACATTCAGTACACCTGCAGGAAGCACATTGCTAAACACCCTTGCAGCCAACAAGATCTTCATCCCATCAGCCTGTGGTGGAAAAGGATCATGTGGTGTATGTAAGGTGGATGTTCACTCTGGTGGTGGCGAAATGCTGCCAACCGAGGGCAGCCACATCTCCAAGGCAGAAGCCCGTCACGGATGTCGATTGGCTTGTCAGGTCAAAGTAAAAGGCGACATCAAGATTGAGTTGGAAGAAGGAACCAGTGGTATTGCGAAGTGGAACTGTACTGTAAAGTCAAACCACAACGTGGCTACGTTCATTAAAGAGTTTGTCCTCTCTCTCCCTGAAGGTGAAAATGTTCCATTCCGTGCTGGTG
>CALDQI010000693.1:0-4121 GCA_937911635.1 uncultured Pseudomonadota bacterium
GATGATACTGCACGTCGAACCTATCGCTCGGAGATAATTGAGGCACACCACATTACTCAGGCAGCCGTTTTACTTGGACAACAAGCAGAACAGGCGCTCAATAAAGGCGATAAAAGAAGTGCCATTCAATGCTATTCAAAAGCCATCGAACTCCAACCGGAGGAGAACAAGTGGAAGTTGGGTTTGCGTCACGCAACCAAAAGGTAGTGACATTTCCGGATGACTATTTCTGCATGACATTTCTGTATGGTGGAGTGGTAAGGCACTAGAAGTCTTTCGATCGTGATCTTTAGACCGAAGATGAGGTGCGTCGGATTTTTGAGGATCTGACAAGTGCCTTTATTGGAGGACAATCCCGCTACTTTCCATATTGTATGTACACCCTTCTTCGATCTCTTCATTTTCAGTGGAGACCACGGTTAGTATTTCGGTTCCATACCAATCTAGATCTTCCGGTACATCAGGGCAACCACCTGCAGCAGATTCAACGTCAGCTCTTCCCTGTATTTGCCAGCGGAAATCACCTCCGGTTCCTTCTTCAAGATAGACCCCAGACTCATATGTCATCGAGCAACCACGGATCTCCCCCGTTGCAAAAGGCTCCCCATCTACACGGATTTCGACAAAAGTGCCTTCATAGTATAGGGCGTACTCATAGGTTTGTTGAAAGCCCTCTGTAGATTCAATGCATGGATCTTCCGAGCCTGTACCGGTAATGGTTACATCCCATCGACCATTTGGTTCGATATCTTCTTTACAAGCCACCAGTAAAAATAATAGAAGGTTCACATCTACCTCATCAAATACATTTTGGATCTTTATATGTCTAGTTTATCCATTTCACCTGAAGTCAGCACACATTTACTCGAACAATGGGAAAAAGTCCGCGATTTTTCTGCGCAGGTTTGTCATGTTCAAGCCCCCATAGGTACTGGAAGTAAGCATGTCCTCAATCATTTTCAGAGACAAGTGGCGGATGAATGTTTGACGTGGCACATCCGATTTAGGGACAATTTGTATGGATGGGAGCTGTTGCCTGTGTTGGCAAACGGGCTGTGGAAGACGATTCGTCATTCAGCCAATATGGTGTCGATGGTGCGAAAGTCTTTGGACTTGGATTTGGGAGATGATCGGTTGAATGCAATCCTACAATCGATGTCAGAGTCTCTTCAATTCAGTCATGACAACGAAAACGCTCAGCTCCGATTGCCGGCAGACAATCCCATCTTGGGACTGGTATTGATGGCTCGATCCTTGATGAGAGAAGTTCCACTCCTGATCATTGTGGAAAATGTGCAGTTGTGTCACAGTCACATCCCATTGGTCTTCTTACTGGCTGCGATGCAAGATGCTCAACAAACCCGTACGATGGTCGTTTTGCACAGTACAGTTTTGAATGATGATACTGTAGCCTCTTTTCCAATTCCTGCTCAAGTGTTGCTGTCAACATTGCAGGGCACCTCTGTTGGTATAGTCCCTTGGACGAAAGAAGAAGCCGTGGTGTTCTGCCAGGAACGTCAAATTGAGGACCCGCCGTTGGATGATTGGATGGCATGGAGTCAAGGTCGACAAGAGATGCTTGCAGAAATGGTTGTATGGAGTCAACAAGATCCGCTTTCTGAAAAAGCAATCGTAGACAGACAGTTAGTGTTTGCACCCACAGAGTTCTCCGAGTTTACAGAGCAATGTTTACGCGTGGGCGCTTTGCTTGGATGGCGTTTTTCGATCGAACAGGTGGCGACGATGTTGGGGGTTGAAACTGAGAAGGTTTCGACGGTGTTGCAACAGCAGCCGCAGTTGATTGAAGTTGAAGAGGAAGGAGGGAATGCCTCGTTCAAGTACGTTCTTCATCAGCTTCGTTTGATGGAGGATACCATACAGCAGTTGCCCCAGATTTCTGGTTCAGTTGCCGATAATTTGTATGCGACATTTGGAAGGACTCGGCCAGAGCTTTTGTTTCAAGCAGGGAGAATATACAGTCGGCTTCAACGCAATGCTGAGGCACAAGAGTCTTTAAGACTCATGGCTGACTTGGATGCAGATGTCCTATACTTAGCCATGCTCGAAGTATTGATTCGATGGGGGATTGAGTTTGATTCAGCCGTGATGGAAACCTTATGGATGCGTGCTGCTCGCCATCAGTTTACCCAAAATCCAGATGTGGCACTGGCCTTTCAGCAGAGGGCCCTTAAGTGGTCTGCAGACTACAATACACCCATACTGGCAATGGATTTGTATCGTCAAGGTGGACGGTTTTTGGCTAAGAAGGATCAACTTGTTGAGGCAGAACGACAATTCCAAAGTGCCATTGAGGTCGCTCAACAAGAGGGACTCACATTTTTACAAGTTGATACGCACATTGATCTTGTCGAGTTTTACATCTCCAATACAGAAATCCGACGGGCTTCAAAACAACTCATTTTACTGGATGGTCAGGAGTTGTCTGAAGTACAACGGGTTCGTTTGCTTGGGGTTCACGCTCGATTGGCACAGGCGGAGGGCGCGCATCAAAAGGCGGCGGCATTGTTTGTAGAAGCCCGTACGGTTGCAGGGAATGTATACAAATGGGGATTGGCAACGGACCTTGGATTGTTGGCGGCAGAAGCGATGTTGGACGCTGGAGCGATGAAAGAGGGTACCGAGATGATCAAGATCCTTCAGCGTGAATGTGAATCTCATGACAGGATTGATCCTTGGACCATTCTCAGTCAACGGATCAATCGTGATGGGAGCAAAATTGAACCGAACAGCGGAAATCCCGACTCCAATTCTTGACTCTGTCTCTGCAGTGCTTAAAACTCACCATCCTGTCCTCTTTTGGTTGGGGTAACCTATACAATTGCGTACCAATCAGTTAGACTGCACGCACTATTTTGAATCTGCCACCACACCATATTAGGAGTTATTGTGAGTACAGAAGTTTTTGTCGCCAGAGAGAGCGACTTCAATGTCTTAAAAGATGCATGGAGCCAAGCCAATGAAGGAAACGCACAAACGATTTTGTTGACAGCACCCTATGGGGGAGGTAAACGAGCTCTGGTTGCCAAGTTGGCTCGACTTGCCAGAAGTCAAGATGAAGATGCATTGGTTTTTCGCCCGGCCTTCAGTGAAGAAGAGGATGGTCAAAATACCCTTGTCAAACTGTATGCAGGGATGTTGTCGTTTCTCCATGGGAATCCTTCTCTTCGAGGAAAGGTCGAACTGGCGTTGAATTCAAGAAAGCCATCGCAAAGTCAGCGTGTTCAAAACTGGATAGGCTCCTTCTTAGACGGCATGAAAAAAGGATCCCCAAAGACGGGTGAGACACAGTTTCAGCTTCACATTCCCTCAGACAATCCTTTATTGGGCTTTGTTGAGTTGGTTCATTTGATTGCTGAGGCATATCCTGTTGTTCTTGAGATTCAGAATGTACATCACACACACTCTGTTGCAATCGCTTCCACCATCAAAGCGTTAATTCATCGCTCTGCTAAGTCAGAGAATACAAAATTACTCACGATTCTGTCCAGCGTATCATTAGAAGACAGTTCTGGTTGGGTATCTCAACCACTGCAAGATGTATTCAAAGAAGAAGCCGGTAACTATGAGACACTAAATCTGGAGCCCTGGACAACCGTTGAGGCCGAACAATACTTGGCTTCCAAGGAATACACATATGGTTTGGATGAAGAGTTGATCAAAATGACAGATGGTCGTCCGGGTTTCTTGGCAGAACTTGCGGATCTGATCGCTGAAGATGAAGACCTTCGTTCAAAAATGGGCGGGGAGTTGACCGATCTCTTTAATCTGTCTCCGGATGAGGATGAACTAGACTCTGAGTCTGAATCAGAATCGGATGAAAAGGCTCGTAAGAAGGCGACCGCCGAAGATGCTGAAAAAGTCGCTTTCATTTCAGCATTGCTTGGAATGAGCTTTCCTTCGGGCATCGTAGCCGACATGCTCAACTTAGATCGTTCTTCTGTCGATGACATTTATGATGCGACCGAAGATGCGTACAAAGAAGTTCAGTTTTCGAAGCCTCTGAACACTTGGATTTACCAGTTTAAGCACGCCATGATTCGAGAATCTGTCCTTGCGAAGCATCAGTCTGAAGAAGACAATCGAATCGCTGGAAATACAGG
>CALDQI010000694.1:0-4814 GCA_937911635.1 uncultured Pseudomonadota bacterium
TCCAGAGTGTCTCTCTGAGGAACAACGTGTAGAAGATGCACTTGCTGAATTAGGCCAATTGACGCAAGACCCGACTACAAATATTATCAAATTGCCAAACATCTCAGCATCATTGCCTCAACTGTTAGATGCGGTAGCAGAACTGCAAGGACAGGGATTCGCAATTCCCAGTTATCCTTCGAATCCCCAAAGTGATGAAGAAAAATCGGTTAAAGCCCGATACGACAAGGTTCGGGGTTCTGCGGTTAATCCGGTACTTCGTGAAGGTAATTCTGACCGTCGTGCTCCAAAAGCGGTAAAAACGTATGCAAAGAACAATCCACACCGTATGGGTAAATGGACTTCGGATTCCAAGTCCCATGTATCCCATATGTCTAGTGGAGATTTCTTTGGCTCTGAACGCTCCAGAACCATCGATCATGGCGGTCAGCACCGCATTGTTTTCATTGATGTGAACAACACAAGGCGCACCCTAAAAGACAGTATTGAACTTCAGAGTGGTGACATCGTTGATGCATCATTCATGTCCAAAGACTCTTTGGTCGAATTTATCGATGAGCAAATCGAAGATGCAAAAGAGCAGGGTATCCTCTTCTCGGTGCACTTGAAGGCAACGATGATGAAGGTGTCCGATCCAATCATATTTGGCCACTTTGTAAAAGCGTTTTACGCCGATGTCTTCACAAAGTTTCCGGAACTGGAAGCCGAGCATGGTTTCAATCCAAACAATGGAATCCAGGACTTGTACGATGTATTGGAAACTTTAGACGAAGCCAAACGTACAGCCGTTGAAGCGGCCATCGCAGAGGTGTACACACATCGTCCAGATATGGCGATGGTAGATTCAGACAAAGGCATCACCAACTTGCATGTTCCGAACAATGTCATCATCGATGCATCAATGCCGGCAGCACTCAAAACATCTGGTTGCATGTGGAACAAAGAAGGCAAAACGCAAGATACCAAGTTTGTGATACCAGATCGATCGTATGCGGGTATTTATCAGGAAGTGGTGGATTTCTGTAAAGCCAATGGTGCTTTTGATGTAACCACGATGGGTTCTGTGTCGAATGTTGGACTGATGGCCAAAAAGGCAGAAGAGTATGGCTCTCATGACAAGACCTTCCAAGTGTCTGGAGAAGGTCGAATTGTGGTTGAGCGATACTGGATTGAGAATGGGAAAGAGCGCACAGCACATTTGTTTACACACAGTGTAAACAATGGTGACATTTGGCGAATGTGCACAGTCAAAAGTGTAGCTATTCGTGATTGGGTGAAGCTGGCAGTCAGTCGAGCTCGTGCAGTGGGTACAGGTATTTTCTGGTTGGATTCCAACCGTGCACACGATGCTCAACTCATTACCAAAGTGAAACGATATCTGAAAGAGTTTGATATCGAAGGGGTTGAATTGTTTATTCTGTCTCCAAGGGATGCAATGCATCATACACTTGAGCGTACTAAGGACGGGTTGGACACCGTATCAATCACGGGCAATGTTCTTCGCGATTATCTGACTGATTTGTTCCCAATCTTGGAATTGAATACATCTGCTAAGATGCTATCCATCGTTCCATTGATGAAGGGAGGAGGATTGTTTGAAACGGGTGCGGGTGGTTCTGCTCCAAAGCACGTTGATCAGCTGGTGAAAGAAAATTACCTTCGTTGGGACTCGCTGGGTGAGTTTTTGGCACTGGCGGTATCTTTGGATCATTTGGCTGAAGTTCATGGCAATGCCAAGGCGAAGATTCTCGGGGAAACACTGGATGAAGCGACAACCAAGCTGCTGCAGAACAACAAGTCACCGGCCAGAAAACTGGGTCAGATTGACAATCGTGGATCGCATTTCTACTTGGCGATGTACTGGGCCCAAGAGCTTGCAGCCCAAGAGTCCGATGCTGACTTGAAAGCCGAGTTTGCTCCCATCGCCGAGACGTTGACCGCAAACGAAGAGACCATCGTTGCCGAACTGAATGGTGTGCAGCGTCAGGCTGTAGAATTAAAAGGGTACTTCAATCCAAGTGAGGAGATCTGTGCACAGATTATGCGTCCTAGCGAGACTTTCAATACAGTGATAGATGGAATCTAACTAAATAACAGATGGGGAACGAAAAAGTACGCTTTTCATTCCCCATCTGTTATACTGTATTTAACATTGTGACTTGCAATCTGGTGAATGTATCGTTCACCTTGCGTACTGCCCTCATTTCGGGATTGGATCGGCTCTTATAGCCAAATCCCGGAAATCGGACTGCGCGCCTTTTTATCCTTTTCATCAACCATGTCGAATTTCTAAAGAAATTCAGATGAACGAATAAAAAGGCGCGCAGTCCGATTTCTCGGGATTTGGCGATGGAGCAACCTCTCCACAACCTGTGACGAAGATACAATGTTTAACCCGCATACAGTGCGGGTTTTCTCTTTTTAGACCGATCAGACTGTGAATGTTTGGTCACTTCTATAAATACGATTTGGCTGGTTCATACATAAAAAACAGTAGATAAACAAAAAGGATGGGCATGCCCATCCTTTTGCCTTTGATCATATGATCTCATTATCGAATTAGCTTCGAAGCTTCGTCACAATGCTTTTGGTGCGATCAAGGAGTGCTTTGTTGTCTTTCACCATGTAGACGAAGGCGGCAAAACCAAGCGCTGAATCCAAAATGTGAGCGCTGCCTTCCCAGTGTGCTCCATCGAGTCCTTTGGTCTCCAAATGGTGAAGGAGAGACCGGAAACGCTTAAGTCTTCGTTTGTCGATGCCCAGACCGTCGTTGACTACAATTCCTGTGACTTCTTGTCTACGACCAGAGCGCATGACACGGGTTTTCTTAGGGTGTACAACGAACTCTTCGTCTTTGATGATGTGTTTGACAAGTCCCAGCAATGCCGCGACAGGGGCTTCACTATCTTTGGAGGTGAAGGTCAAATCGTCCGCATATCGAGTATAGGTGAATCCAAGTTTGGTTGCGAGACCGTGCAATCGAGCATCCATGCGCTTACAGGCAATGTTGCAGATGGTTGGGCTGGTGGGAGCCCCTTGAGGCAATATCAACGCACCACGTCGCAAGTAATATTGTGTACCGTCCTTTTTAAAGGGAAGTGTTTCAGCATGCGTACAGAGAATACTCAGCGTCGAAGCGATGGCATCAGAGTATCCCAAACCAGTAAAGACCCCTTTGGTTCGTTTATAGGTCATGGTTGGGAAGAAATCTTGCAAGTCCATATTGATGACGATTTTCGACTGAACGTGTGGTTCTGCATTGCTGCGAATGCTTCTAGCAGGGACGAATCCATGAGCGGCGTCATGAAGGCTGACCTTGTGTAATATCTCATCCAGGATGGTTCGTTGCATTTGCTTTAAGATTGAGCGAGGTGCTGATATCTTTCTTGTACCACCGGTTTTCTTTGGAATCTCAAAGGTCACATAGCGCTGTACAGTTGACACCTTTGGTGCCGAAGAAAAGGCGCGTAATGTCTCAAAGGGGACTTCCAAGAATGCAGCCAGTTCTCTTGGATCCTGAATAACCGGAAGATCTTGCTTTTCAAGTTGTTTCGGTGACCCCTCTACTCGGCTCCATGCAGCCTTGTCGGTGGTACCATTGTAGACAATGTTATCGGCTTTGTCTTTGGTCCATCGCTGGCGTCGTTCACGTCGTTCTTTGATTTTGGCTGTCTTTCGTTCGACACGATTTTCCAGTGATTCAGCCATGCGATCTTTGATCAGTTCGTCCTGGCGGAGTTTTGCCACTTTCAAGACACTCAACAGTTCTTGCTGTTGCCGAGCTTCGGTCAGTTGACCGTGGACTTCAACCAGAACATCAGTCAAGGTTTGAAGTTCTTCTAAGGTGCGCAGATTGTTGCGGTCTACGTTCAGTCCAAGGGTAATGGTCTTTTCATAGACGTAAGTAGGCCACCAAGGTTGGCGTCGGGCTTCACTCAGATCTGCCGCAGACGCGAGGATGAGATTAAAGTCTTTTTGTTTCAAGGATGTCATGCTGTTACCTCGTTGGCTTTACAAGTTGCGACCAATGCGTCCCATTGTCGAAGGGTTAGGACGGTGCCTTCACCAGTGTATGTTGATTTTGTACCATTGGATAAGATGATGTTGGCGTCGGTTGTATCAGATACAAGCGTGACACCAAGATCGGCTGCTTGCTCTCTAAATACGGTCATGGAACGTTCGAACGTACCTTCAAGTGCCACAACGGTTTCACCGGCATGTATGATGGGATCGACAGGTCTCGTCAGGTGTAGACGCATCGCCAAAATACATTCAAGGGGACCGGAACTGTGGGTACCCAGGATTTCTTCATCCTCATCCATCGTCATGACCACACTGTATTTTCCGAACTGTGCAGTGTATTCCGTAACATGTTGTGTTTTTGGTGCTTCTTTTCGCTGTTCCACGATCACAGTGGCTTTATTTTGTGCGAAGTTGGTGGGCATTCCACGTTGCAGAAAGGCAATCGCTTGTTCTTCTTCTGGAGAAGAAAACTGCAAAGCAGACAAATCAATATCTGAGGCAAATAGTTCACGGAGTTGATATGCCTCAGAATCCATATCAAACATCGCTCGACCGGCTTGAACCATCATGTTGAGTCCAGCAGCAGCCTCGGATTCCTTGATATTTAATTGTGAGGCCAAGGCTTCAATTGAGATGGAGTGCTTTTCTTTTAATGCGTCATAGATTTGACTCTTGAGTTCGTTTGACAATGCTCCGCGTGGGGTCAGTAAGTCAAACCGAGAGGCAGAACTGAAGCTGTTCGTTGTCCAACTGGAGAGTCCGAGTGTGAACTGCATTGGTCCCATTTGTGC
>CALDQI010000695.1:0-3705 GCA_937911635.1 uncultured Pseudomonadota bacterium
TTCATCCACACACTCTCATTGTTGTAGGATGCACCATCAGACCAATTATAGATGCTCACACCATTGACGAACAATCCAAGTGACCCAAGCCCAGTTTCACAAACAGAGTCACTCGTTGGAGAAGGATTGAGAGGGAAAAACACTTCTTTATATTGATTGGTTGGACAAACAGGACCCGGTGGCCACCATCCATAACCAGCCCCCGTATCACAGCTACTATTGGATCTGTATCCAATATCAGAGCCGAAATTATAGGTCACACCCGCTTGTGCAAGCGTACTGCCATCGACAAAATCAGTCCCAGCATTTGGACGCGAATTCAATCCGTCGATATCAGACTGTGTAAAAACAACTGCATAATCCGGAATTCCCGATGCGGTAATCATCAGTAAATCTTCCCCTGATTGATTCACAACTGCCGAAGAAGCAATGTTAACAATGATACCCTCTCCATCTTCCCGTAGAACAGAAGATATGCTCTCTCCGGTATTGTACATCCATGCGTCGCAGATTGCAGTCCCTTCATAAGCGGTTTCAGTACATCCATTTCCTTCAGCGGTGAGGGCTTCTTCACCATTCTTATCGCCAGAACAGGCCAACAATCCAAAACCCATCAATAGGTGTATCTGCGTAGTTAGTTTCATTATTCCCACTCCCAAATCCAATGCGCATTGTTTTGTAGATTGAACAAGACTTGCAATGCTGAAGAACTAGTATTTCCAAGTGTATCATCGTTGCATTCAATCTTATGTAACAGTTCTGTTGTATCGAACACAACAGTAAACTTCAATGTATCAAATATACCATCATCCAGCGATATTGGAGAGTCTATTTTTTCTGATGGAACTGCGGTAAAGAGTTCAAAGAAACGTTCATTGCCCACTGAATCTTCACATGAGCCACGCAGGTACATACTGAATGCCATCTCCGGTTCTTCAGATGGTAAGTCAACAGTACCACCATCCCATCTTGCCCATGTAACGGCTCCCAAACATACAGACTGAGCAGTCATTGAAACCTCTGCATGAATGGTCACTGGGTTCAATACATCAATATACGTTGGACGGTTCCAATTACTGGGTATATTGATTTCGGAATGACCAGCAGTCGCATAATTGATTGGTAGAAAAGAAGATGCAGTAGATGTATCTTCACATTCCATAAATCGTACAGAATACAATACAGCCGAAACTTGCCCTAGATTAAACACATCCCCATTTGAGTGTTCGAGCAATGGGGTCCCAATAAACTCCACAGTAGTTTGAATGGTTGAAATATTAGGCTGCATAGTCTCATCTACCGATGTACATCCAACCATGAAAAACCAAATCATTGTACAATCGCTCGCTCGATGATGAGCAACCATCCATGAACCCAAGTACCACCACCTTGTCTCAAAACCACCGCACCTTTGTTCTGAAGTGTCAATCCACACTGTGGAAGAAGCCATTCAATCCACCTTATGTCGTGAGAATACCTTCCCGTAGGCATCAACTGAAACCCATCCTCTGTGGAGTCGTCCAACCGCTCGATGGTACATATCAGTTGTGTATCATGACTCATACAATGAGCGACAGCGGATAAAAATGGTCGAAGATCACCAATATAGACGAGTGTATCGGCAACGACGATCAAATCCGGAGGAGCAGTATTGGAGGCCGACGATAGAAATTCAATGATATCTTGGTGAACCACTTCATCATAACAGTCTTTTGCCTTAGCCCTTTCCAACATCTTCACGGAGATATCTACTCCCACCAAGCAATGGGATATAGACTTCAACTGCGTACCAAGCAACCCAGTCCCACAGCCTAAATCCCAAGATAGAGAGGATCTTTGCTCCGTTGTAAACCGATTGTATACGACAGATTCAATCAATCTTGGTACTTGATAATCCAATTTTTCCAGCAAATGCGATTCAAACCTCTCCGCATAATCATCAAACAATTGCTCAACATATCCAGGCGGTGGACTTGTGGGATTCGCTCCATGAATGGCGGCGGATAAATGTCGAACCTCTGGAGATTCACCATCTCTCTCTAGCAATTCCGCTCGTGTCCTTTCCAAATAAGCCCGAACCTTCAGAAAGGCATCAACAGAGTTCGGTTGATCGGCCAACAATGAATGTACCCCCTTTGGAATTGACGGAAGATAATGAAGAACGCTTTGAAAAGCCTCCAATAGAACTGGATGCATTGGAAAAATATCCAGTCCATTTTGGTATGCCATCATTGATTGAAGGTATAAAAACTCATCACGATAGACATGACCACGTAGAATGAACACCTCCGGAACCAAATCATCTATCGAACTCAACAACTGAATAGCCTCAGAAGCCTGTCCATTCTCACGAGCCACAATGGCTTTACAAAGTAGATAGCTATTTAGGTCATAAGAGGACAGGTCTTGGATTTGAAGAGTGTCTTCATACAGTTCGATAAGTTCCCGAGCCTTCAATAGCCATCCAAGTTCACAGGCTAAGGAAACGGCATTTAGATAGGCAGATACACTCCAATCAAGCAACAAACTTTTCTGATAAGTGGCCAGCGCCTTCTCCGGATGATCTTGCTCCCAATAAACCCACCCCAATATCGACCAGACTGAAGCATTGGACGGATCCTCGCGTAGGACTGGTAAACAAAATTGTTCACCAGCGCTCAATCCATCCTCATGAACGATCAACCACCCTTTCCAAGTTGTCTTTGTAGGCTCTTCCAGTGTATTGATCAACACCCTTGCCTGTTTAAATTGTTGATTTTCGAGCAGTTCTGAGATTTTTGTTTCAATATTCATAAGTTATGTTAAGTTTCTAGTATAAAGCTTGCAACACTCGAGTATCAGTATCCGATTTAAGTTTTGCATAGAGAATACTGTCTTTATGCTCCGCGGAAAGCAATCTTGCCATGGCCCAACGAATCTCCCAGTGTCTTTGCCCAATTCCGTTGTATACATCTAGCCAGTTGTCTTCCATAAATTCATCCGACATGGCAAAGGCAGTTAATAACGCCCATGCCAAATCAATATCTGGGTTTGTGTGTGTCGGACGATGCCCTCCCCTCAGATCACAAAACCGAATCCAGTTCATAGAACCATCTCGTGTCGACCACTTTTCCATTGGAGTAAATCTGGGGGCATTGGGGCCTCTCGCCTTTGCAACCCGCATCATTTCCCCCTTTAGTGCTCGGTTTGATTTTTGCCAAGCCCCCTCATCTTCCCACATTCTTAAGGCTACAATACTCCGTAAATGGGGCTGAAATGATGAAGGCCAATCCAAGAACCTAGCAGTATCAAGTGGATATTCCATTCCAATGACACGAAAGGCCACCACAGACCAATACACATCCGTTAAAATCGCAGCATACTCTTCGGGATAGATCTCTGTAAATCGTTGAATAAGCTGCTCGTGCCAATCGAGCCTGTCGTACATTTTCGAGGCATACTTCAACAACACGTGGTTGTGACACTCTCCAGAAAAGCCTCCAGACACAGCACACAGTTTCGCAGCCGTTTCGTATCGTTCCACATGCACCGGTACACTTTCGGCAACGTGAAATAAGCAATCGGACTGAGCCAACACTGTATCCATTGCTGTGCACATTGACGCCGCCTCCTTCCAACTACTGAGCGCACGTTCTTCAGCCTGAGTTTGAAGACAAATGGTACTGTTCAAACACTCTGAGTCTTGTACAATTGACTCAGCAGACG
>CALDQI010000696.1:0-4452 GCA_937911635.1 uncultured Pseudomonadota bacterium
ACATCGTTGCGTTATTCGGCGTTGACTGTTTCTCAGGCGATACATTCACCGATGGTCAACGTGAATGGGTGATGAGTTCAATCCACGTTCCAGATCCGGTTATCTCAATGGCTATCCAGCCTAAGGACAGCAAGAACTTGAACAACTTATCTAAGGCTCTTCAACGCTTCCGTAAAGAAGATCCAACATTCCAAGTTGAGCAAGACAAGGAAACCAACGAAACCATCATCTCCGGTATGGGTGAACTTCACTTGGAAGTATACGTTGAGCGTATGAAGCGTGAGTACAAGGTAGAAGTCGACACTTCACCACCTCGCGTATCGTATCGTGAAACCATCACTAAAAAAGCAGAATTCAGTTATACGCACAAGAAACAAACTGGTGGTTCTGGTCAGTTTGGTAAAGTCGCTGGTTGGATTGAGCCCATTACGGAAGATGATTTCGAAGGAAACTACGAGTTCATCGATCAAATTAAGGGTGGTGTGATTCCTCGTGAGTACATCCCATCTTGTGACAAAGGTTTCCAAGCTTCTATGGAAAAAGGTCGCATGCTTGAAGCCCCTGTTGTTCGTGTTCGTGTTTGCATCAACGATGGTTCTTACCACGCTGTGGACTCTTCCGACAACGCGTTCCAATCTGCAGCGCGCGGTGCATGGCGTGAGGCTTATGATAAGGCTGGACCACAAATTCTTGAACCAATCATGAAAGTATCTGTTGAAGGTCCTTCTGAGTTCCAAGGAAACATCATTGGTACAATCAACCAACGTCGCGGGATGATCACAGGCACAACTGAAGAAGAAGGCTACGTTATGCTGGACGCAGAAGTACCTCTGTCAGAGATGTTTGGTTACTCCACCACCTTGCGTTCCAATACACAAGGTAAAGCAGAGTTTACAATGGAATTTGCCAAGTACGCCGCTGTTCCAAGATCTGTGGCGGATGAACTGATGAAAGAACATCAAGAGGCAAAGCAGAAGTAATCCTTTTTGGTTGAATAGATGCCAGATTTTGAAGACAACCGATTGGATTTCGGTTAATAGGGTGGGCAAAAACCTCCCACCCCCTTCAAAATCATGACTGAAAGCTTTCCATCAAACCCAGTATCCCATCTCTATCCAAATTTTTGCGGAGAGATTGGGACACTGGGTTTTGTCGTCTCTAAACCTGGTCTGGGTAAGTCTACACTGGTTACCCTAATCGGTATTCATTCTCTGCTGAGGGGAGATACCGTCCTGCACATTTCGCTAAAATCCCCACAGCAACATGTACGTATGCGGTATGACCATACCCTAGAAAGCCTATTGGTCGCAGATAAGATTACAGAAACGATAGAAATGCGAAAATCTCTGGAACAAAATCGACTGGTTCATTCTCGACTCAACCAAGAGTGTAGTATGAATGATATCTCCGAAAAGATTGAGCTGTTCCACACCCTTCTAGACTTCAACCCAACCGTCATCATCATCGATGGATTAGACTCATCGTGGGAAGAAGAAAGAATAGCAACATGGACAGGTCTGGGAAAAAGATTTGAATGCATGGTTTGGATAACAACCGAACACAATGTCGAGGCGTCACACAAATTTGAAATCATCGAGAGCAATCACGGTGTTTCAATTCAGGGCAAAGACATCAGCATGATCGTTCAACCACAAACTATGCTACCCACATCCACTCATACCGTGCTATCATCCACCAACGTTACATTGTTTTCAGGTGGAACGATGGGAGCGGAGGCTTTTTTTGGAGAGGTTGCTGAGAGCCTCGGAATCCGAGAAGTGAATTTCACATTTGAAGGGCACGAACAAAAGAGAACGGTTGGTAGAACATGTTTGAATGATAAAGAACTGACCATTGGATCAACATCTTTATCCTACGTCAGCAACGTCCTCAACCGGAACTGGAAAAGAACTGAAAATCTTCAAAAGGTCGTTCAAGTACTTTGGCACATTGTCTCCCACTCCGATCAGGTCTTTGTAGTTGGAACGATTCAACCAGATGGCACCGTTCATGGAGGAACAGGATGGTCTGTTGAACTGGCAAAAAGATGGTATAAACCGATATGGGTCTTTGATCAGAGCCAAAGTGAATGGTTCTCTTGGAACGGACAAGTCTGGGAGCCCTCTTTACCAACGATCACCAGTCGAAATATTGCCGGTTCTGGTACTCGATTCTTAAATCACGAAGGGAAAGAGGCCATTCGGGAGTTGTTCAAACGGTCATTTCAGTAATCTTTCAGCGTTAGTGTTCAAGCAGCATACTCTGTTTCATCAATGAGTTCACGCATCGCTGGGAACTCTTCACGAAGCAATGCTTCTACCCCCATCTTCATCGTCATAATGGCAGATGAGCAACTTTGACAGGCACCGGTCAACCGAACATATACGTCGTTGTCTTCTATTTTGATGAGTTGGATATCCCCACCATCAGCAGCAACTCCTGGACGAATGTATTCGTCGATGATCTCCTCAACATTCTCTACAGTCAATTCCATTCCTTCTTCTAGAGGTTCCGCGGACAGTGTATTGACTGATTCCTCTGACAATGAGACATCTTCTAAAGGCTCTTCGAGATCCAATGCTTCTGGCTCAGCCTGATTGTCTTCGCTAAGAGGAGTAGGAGTCTGAGGGGGTGGCGGAGTGGTCGTCACCTGACTCAGATCAGGAGCTTCCCAATGCTGTGTTTGTTTTGGGGGTTCGTTCAACCCAAGCGCCGACTTCACTACAGATTTAACGGTCTTACGAATACCAAACATTGTGTACCTCTCAAGATTTGTGCGATAACTCAATGGCTATCAACTGGGAATTCATAGCACGACTGGTAACAAATTCCAATAGATTCTTCAGTGTAGCATATCCACGAAAGAAGTGCTGTAAAGCCAATAGTTCAACATGAGTTAACGGTCGACCATCCGTAAGTATCCATTTGTCATCCACAGATCCGTTATCACGAAACCGAACGACACCGATCACAATACCTGTAATCTGAGTATTTTGAGGAGTATCTCCGAACCACAATGCATCCATGGGGTCCCCATCACCACCATCTAAGTCTGGTAAACATCCATAGTGGAATGGACATGGTATCGGAGAGACATAATCGATCTGACCATGTTCGTTCCGTTTGACAAAAGCCCCTCTGGGTGTTTCAATAAGAATGGTTTGTTGTGAACAAAATTCAGGTTCCAGCATGTACAAAGCCTACACAGAGAGAAAATTATGACAGTTACACCCTTGTTAATCGCCTCACTCTTCGCTTGCAATAGCGCCGACCAAAGCTTCAGTGCAAAGGATCAAGATATTTATGCTGACGATGGCTATGCCGATTTAACATACGCCCCACAAGAACTCGTCTTTGCAGACATGGAACCGCTCATCACCTATTCTCTGAGTCTGACTGTAGAGAGCACGGGTGACGCAACGTTGCTAATCGATAAAGTAGACATCACCAACTCAGCTGAGGGCATCTTTTACATAGACACATCCTCAACTGAAGATGTCAATCTGACTCCAGAGGTCTCTAGGGAGTTTATTGTCATTGCGCAGGCACAAGAAGAAGGTGCTACGTATTTTGGAGAAGCCCGCATTCGCAGCAATGTTGCCTCCGCGTCTGACATTCGGATTCCCCTCTGTGGCTTTCCTTTGGGATATGAAGGATCGCTGACTTGCACAGAAGGTGAAGCAACTGACACAGCCATTCCGACTGATACCGCCGAGTAATTATAAATAGATGCGGAGATCGTATGTCCTTAGATTTGGAAATCAACCATGCCACCCAGCGAAAATACACCATCATTCATGGTGCATGTAAAGACCATGCTGGATCAGTCACTGTTCATCCGTTGCCTGAATTTAACCTGGACACAACCATTTTCACCACCCTCGAAGGGAAACTACCACGTCTATTTATGACCGCAAAGATCGCAAAAGAATCAACATGGAACGCAGAGATTGAGCAAAGTATTCAAAGCGACTATGCAAACTTACGGGAGACTTTTGAAGTACCTTCGCTCAGTGCAGAGTTGTTGCGGTTTATGGAAAAGGACTGTGATTTCAGTGCTGAACATGCTGATGGTTCATTTATGGAGCACTTAGTCTATGGATATGAATATGGTCTGAGACACTATCCGAATCACTCGCCTTTGGTCATGCTTCTCCACTCCATCATGGGAACCGCCACGAACACTTTTGCAATGGAAGCGATTCACATTCCAAAGTTGCGCTCGTTATTGACCGAGTTTGAATTCCTACACATCTCGGCGTTTCCATCGTTCCTCCGACTAATGTATGAACCAAGTTTCTTTGAAAGCATTCTCAACAATAAAGACCGCCTTCATGAACTGAAAGGGATCCGGTTTCATCGTGTTATTGACAATGAAGTTATGGAACTAGATGCAGAGAATCTCTGGATTCAACTCAACTATCATCTGATGCATTTTGTGGATTTCTTACC
>CALDQI010000697.1:0-3383 GCA_937911635.1 uncultured Pseudomonadota bacterium
ACAGTTGGCGAATTGCACCTCGCGTACTCGTAATATTTGATGGATCTTCTTTCCATTCTATACGGCGTTCATTGGCATACTCAACGATGGCTCCTTTGAATTCCATCAAAAGTGGTTTTACCCAACGATCGGAACGAGGGCTCATTCCTTTGAGCCCGTCCAATCCACTCCCCCTCAACATTCTGAAAAGTACAGTCTCCGCCTGATCAGAAGCGTGATGCGCTGTGGCAATCAATCCGTCGAATTGGGACAGAAAATCTCGTCTAGCATTTCGTGATCGCTCTTGTTTACTTGGTCCGCCCGACAAGTTCAATGACTGAATGACACATGGTATTTCATACATTTGACAGGCTTTATGGACAAATTGAACCTC
Source organism: uncultured Pseudomonadota bacterium (assembly GCA_937911635.1). Taxonomy (GTDB): domain Bacteria; phylum Myxococcota_A; class UBA796; order UBA796; family UBA796; genus CAJWHX01. The sequence goes on from CALDQI010000697.1 coordinate 374, forward strand.
TGCAGCAGACTCCGTCCTAAAACCATGGTCAAAGGTGACCACTTGAAGATTCGCTCTGTGAGAAGGTTGAGTTTGTGCAAGAACATCCAACATCACCATTGAATCAACTCCACCAGACACCGCCAATGTGACACACTCTTCTGGGCTCCACATTTGAGAACGCTTGATAGCGCTGAGTACACGGTGTTCAAATTTCTTGGCACTCATATCAACCCCTTTGGGAGATCGGCTACCGATAATGAATGTGGCAACCGATCTTCATCATGCGCTCGAACTCGATAGGTATGAGGACAATCGGTACATTGGTACTCAATCCACACAACTCCACCAATCAAATCGAACTGAACAGGATCCATACGACCCCTACAGTTCGCAGAACGATCTCCAGGCACAATATCAACATGACGACTGCGCAAGCAATGTGGACAGTGATCTCGAATACCGCCTGTAGGAAGTGGAATCTCCTTTCCACAGAATATACAGTTGAATACTTCGTTTAGGTGAATGGGATTCTTTCGAACTTGAGCCCCATGGGATCTATCGAGCAGCATTCGAAGCAATTTCTTACCAGCAACCCCGTCTCCCTCTTCAATCTCCCAGCCTTCATTACTCAAATGCTCAATGAGTTCCTTGCGCACGCCTACATCACCATCAATGATCTTTCCAACCCGCTTTATATCCCCCCGAGAGCGCAACGTTTGCCATGAAGCCAATTGATCTTTGAAGGTACTCATGCCCAAAGTTTTCCTTTTACAACCGATGTGGGAGTAGAATCTGAAGGGGTACTGGACACTTCTATCTGCTCTTTGGATGCTCGCTTCATCAATCGTGAAATACTGGTGCCGAGAACATCCACCTCTGTGTAATTAAAGGCTTCCCCTCCAAAATCTTCGATACAATCTAGCTGAGTCTTGAGCATAACTTGATCTTGCTTGACCACTCGAAGGGCAAAGGGAAGTACGAAGGGCTTGAGAAGCCACGTCCAAATTCGAATTTTTACTGCCACCACTGTATGCATGCGTACAAGTGTATCGGTAATGGGGGTTAAGCAGTTGCTCACTACGATATTTCGGTCTCCAAGTCTATATTCCACTTGAGCAATGCTCGGTAAAATAAATCGATCATAGTGCTCTATTTCACCACCGTCTGGTGCAAGAATTTTACCAAGCAGCCCTTCGGGACGTGGTTCACCGAAATACTGACACTCTGCTCTATCGAAATAACGGCGCACTTCGGTCTCTATCAAATTCCGCTCTACACCTCGAAAGAGTCCCTTGTGTAAAAACGCGGTGTGCGGGACATCCAAGATGTTCTCCAAATTGGCATGCAAGGTACCGTCAAAATCAGATTGAAATGGAATGTGACTGTACGCAGAATCTTCAAAGTGTGGAAATGAGAACGGTTCATGATTGGGGACCGCATTTGATTCACCAAAAATCCATATGTGTCCTTGACGCTCTCGTACAGCAAACGATGGTACCCTCCTTGTTGGGGTCGTCGCTTTACCTTCCAATGCCGGAATCTTCATACACTCTCCAGCGCCATCAAACTGCCAACCGTGATACGGACACTGAATGTTGTTCTTCACACATTTGCCTTGTGATAACGGCACGTTCCGATGAGCACATCTATCGAGTAGTGCCTTGGGCACCCCAGAGGCATCTCGAAAGAGCACGATCGCCGTACCCCAAAGACGAATGGACTTCGGCTTCTTTGTTAACTCCGACGATAAGCAAGCGACAAACCAGTAGGATTTGAGTCTGTGTATCGACATCCGACCGGTTGGCTGATGGAGTGTTGCTGAATCCGACATGTTCATTCCCGAGATTGTCTATGGTAGCCCATTTTTAGATAACCGTTCTAGAACGAATGAGTCTAGTACGAGTTATTTGGCTTCAACAGTGGGCAGTGGCAATGCCTCTTCTAGCATCTCAAACTTTCCAAAATCGTACGGTATCCCTTCAGCGTCTTTAACTTTTATCACACGCTCTCGGATACCCTTCTGAGCCAGCTTGGATACTCGATGATAGCAGAATGGATTGTTTCCGCGGGTTCCAAAGAAACAATGTGTCGTAAAAGAGCATCCGGCTCGGCAGACATCTGCATAGTAGCAGGTCTTACAAAACCCAGACAGCTCACTGGTGTCTCTATCTCTGGTAAACCGCAGACGCTCATCGTTGTTCCACAGGTCTTCAATTGTGACGTCACGGACATTCCCACCCACGTATGGAGCCGTTGGAAGAGATGGACAGCCTTTAATTTTACCATCAGACTCAATCCCGAGCGTAAACTTTCCGGCTTGACAACCATACCACGCTTTTGCAGCCACCCCTGGAGTCGATCGAAGTAGATGCTCGTGAGGACCGTAATATCCAACGTTGTTGCCCATGGTCACATTCATGACACGATGAGGTGGAATTCCTGCATGATACGCTTCAGTTAGAATCTCGGTCTTGATTGCGGCAAGTTCGTCTACAGCATCCACCATCTGCCACGGTTGTAGTAACCACTCTGGTCTATCTGCAGCTCGGCCCATTGGAACCGTCAATTGAATTCTCCAAACGATTGCGCCGGCTTCGCGGACAGCATCTGCCGTTTCCTTAAAGCGTCCCAAGGTTAGTTGATTAACCTGCGTATTGGACGTGACGTTCATCCCAGCGGCTTTGGCAAGTTTCATCGCTTTTATACCCGCTGCAAAACTACCCACACGATTTCTCAGTACATCGTGTACATCTGCCGGACCATCGATCGACACCCCAATTCCTCGAAGACCAGCCTTTGCCAGTCGCCCCATTCTCCTTGGGGTAAGTCCCAAACCACCAGTTTGAATGGCAACATATATTCCTGCTTTCGACAAATATTCCACCAATTCGTATACATCTGAACGTAAGTACGCCTCACCACCAATTAGCGTCACTTCACGCGTGCCCAAGCGAATCAGCTGATCGGCAACATCATACAACTCTTCTGTTGTTAGCTCGTTGGGGCGGGAAAACTCTGCTCTAGAACC
>CALDQI010000698.1:0-2001 GCA_937911635.1 uncultured Pseudomonadota bacterium
GTTCAGTACCCATGATGACCATCGTCCATACTCGGGGTTTCGATTTACCTGATCTGCCCAAATTTCGAGGGCTAAGTCTTCAAATCCATCACTCTTAGTTTGAATCGCACTCTTCATCCAGTGTAAAAGGCGGGCTTTTAATTGATGGTTGTACATGATTTTAGCTCGTTATTTTAGGCTGATTGAACAACACTGCGAATGATCTCAATAAATTGTGGAACCAATTCTGCAGGTAAATCGTGTCCCAATTCCTCAAAATAATGACCGGTGGCTGTTGGGATTGCCTTTTCGACCGAACGTCCAGCCGCTTCACTCATCAACGGATCAGATTTACCTTGAATGATGGCTGTAGGTTGGGTGATTGTACTGTAGAACTTTTCGCGGTCCCCGGTGGCTACTATGGCTGCAACTTGCCTTTTGAACCCATTGGGATGATATCCACGTTCATACAACAATCGACCGAGCTCTTTCAATCTTTCAGGTGGCCGCTGAAGTGTTGGTGAGCCGACGGTTGAAAACAGTTCTTGGAAATACTCCGCGTAATGGTCTGCGTTGGTAATGGTGCTTCTTTTAAGAAGGATTTTCAACGCCCAAGGTTTCGTTTGCAGGGCGTGACGAAGTTTTCCTGTATTGGTCAACATCAGTGTGACGCTTCGAACTCGATTAGGGTACTTTGACGCCAGAACTTGTGCGATCATGGAGCCCATTGATATTCCGACGACGTGACAAGTTTCTAGCCCGAGATGATCTAGAAGTTGAATGTTGTCTTCTGCCATATCCTCAAGTGTATACGGTGCATCGGAAGGAAGTCTCAACGCTTGCTTTAAAAACGCAAGAGGTGTATTGGGGGTGCCCAAGTCTGTAAATGTTTGTGAGCGTCCGACATCTCTATTGTCCGGACGAATTGTCATGAATCCGGCATCAACTAAGCCCTCAATAAAATCTGGAGGCCATTGGACCAGCTGACCACCAACTCCCATGATCATCAGTAGTGGTGTCCCTTGCCCACTGATTTCATATTCCATATTTAAATTGGGGAGGACTGCTTGAGGCATCGATTCTCCGTCGGTGACATTAAGTAAAAATCACTCAGTAAAAAATAGATGGACCATCTTTGTATGCACAAAGATGGTCCAATAGAATACGGACCTTAGTTGTTGCTGGCATCCAACAGTGTACATCCTTCAGATTCAGCTGCGGTGTTGAAAAACTTCATCAGTGAAAGCAGAACCGGATTCTTTTCTTCCGCTTGATACACTGCCTCAATGATGATGGACAGTTCTGTAGGCGTTAGAATCCATGGCTCTGAGAGATCTGTGATTTTGTATAACAGCACCTGTCCCATCGTGTTTGACTCAGCGCGCAACGTTTTACGCCGGGCAGAAGCCAATTGAGAACGGAAATCCATAGCACTTTGTGCCATTCTCAGGTACTTGAGACAGAAGTCTCTGGCTGTGGGATATTGCTCAGCCAGTGCATCTTCTACCTGGATGAACTCCATGAATCCTTCTAAGAGTTCTAAGCAATCGATAGCGTCTGGCAAGAGGTGTGTCCAGATTTCCATCAGTTCTTCGTCGAGTCCAGAAGGACGATACGTATAGTCCTTCAAGATTTGTTCTTCTGAAATAACCTCGTAGTTCAATACATCAGGGAAGAAATGCTGTAGTGCACCGATGACGTTCTCTAGGATATCTAGGTCGAAGACATCTCGAGTCTGATCTTCAGCAGTGGGGAACAGATCGCTATCTGTGTTGTGAATATTCTGATGTGCTCGATTGAGGAGGTGACAAGCCTCATTCAAAATTTCGTTGATGACGCGCTGAGTATCCAAATCGATATTGCCATCTTCACACTGAAGTTCTGCATGTGTTGTTAATTCCTCTTCATAATAGTCGGTGAGTGTTGTCTCGAAGATTTCGTCTTCCATTGATTCAAGAGCCTTGATAAGCAATTTAACGTTGGTTGCATTCCATTTGAACCCACCGTCAATAATGTTTTTCT
>CALDQI010000699.1:0-20190 GCA_937911635.1 uncultured Pseudomonadota bacterium
TACTGCCCAGTTGAAGGTATGCCCGTAGGTCATTGGAAAGTGATTGCTGATCATGATGAACAATACAGGCAATGTGAAGTAATTGTTGTGAAATGAGCGAAGGGAACCCGCATCGCCAAGCGAGGTGTCTGGCTTTTCCCCCGCAATCATCGCATCCACCATCTTTCGCTGATTTGGAATGATCACGAAGAAGACATTGGCTGCCATCATCGTTCCCATCATCGCACCCACATGAATGTAGGCCGCCCGAGCTGCGAATACTTGGCTGAGACCAAAGGCAACGGCCGTCATTAGAGTAAACCCTATCGCTGTGAAAACGACCGGTTTCTTTGCCAAAGGGGATTTGCAGAGGAGGTCATACACCACCCAGCCACCAACCAGGCACGATATGGATATCCCAATCGCCATCCCAGAAGACATCTCTCGCACACTTGAATCCACCAGGTACATACTGGCATTGAAATAGTACACCACTGCGAGTAATGACACCCCCGTGATCCAAGTAAAGTAGGCTTCCCACTTAAACCAGTGCAACGTCTTTGGAAGTTCCTCTGGTGCACCTGCGTATTTGGACACCTGATAAAAATGTCCACCGTGCACCGCAAAGAGTTCCCCACTGATGCCCTTCCGTTCTTGTTCCGGTGGCCGAATATTGTGATTGAGCCAATTGAAATAAAATGATGTTCCAATCCACGCCGCTCCGGTAATCAAATGCAGCCAGCGAATCAACAAATTTAACCAATCAGCAATATAGCCTTCCATATATGATCTCCGATTGCTCCAATCATCTCTTATACTTGTACCATAAGAAGATGTTATAGTTGTCATTCTATTGCATCGAAGTGGAGTACAGATGTCCATTCCTTACTATCAAAACTTCCTATCCTCCGGATTGGTCCAGTACTTAATAAATGAATCGGAGTCGGTAGAAGGGATTCAAGACCTCTATGTAGCCAAAGGTCTACAAACGGAATTCCCAACCATAGAGACTGGCGAAGCACTCAAATTTGTCTGTCAATTGTACGAGCATACTAAGCCGCATTTAAAACGAATTCTGGCGCAAAGATCGATTGATCGAGCATTTATCGATGAAAAAACACTTCTCTGTAAAAGTCGGAATTCTGATATTGAGTTTCAATCAGCTGAATATCATACCGTCATTGGTGAAACGGATTCCAATGGACGCATTGTCATCGGACCGTTACCGAAAACATCAGACCGGAAGGCTGTAACCATCCCAGATTTTCTACAAGGGAATCAGGTCACGCTCTTCGGACCACCTGATACGATAAAGATGTCGATTAACGCTATGAACTCTCTACATCACCAACTCGTGAATGAAGACCCCTTTATTGGTGAACTTGTCAATGAATCTGGAGATGTACCAAGATGGGGAGCCGATAACGAAGATTCCAAAACACCGATTATGCGGAACTTCCTACACGCCTGTCAAAATCTAATGGGATGCTTTGATGAAAGTCTCTCCTTTTACGATGAACGCAAACAAAAGCAGTATTCTCTCAAAGACAGTCAGTTGGCCCGTCCCATCAAGCGGATTCCAGGTTTGGCTCTCCCCGATGGAAATCACATTTATAAGGGAGGCCCTCTTCCTTTACACCTCTATGATTTTGCGATGCACCTCTACCATAATTGGCACAATCCAAAGGCACTGATGTTCTATGTCCCCAAGCTAGAGAATGAAGAGGAAGCCCAATATGTACACGACCTGATTGAAACAGCTGAGAGCATGATCAAAGAGTTGCATCCAGAATATCAGATGGGCTCGATAGGACTATTCATCGTATTTGAAAACCCCAGAGCAATTTTCAGGATTGCAGAAATGGCTGAAAATCTCCATCCATATTTTGTCGGAGGTAGTCTCGGATGGCATGACTTCTTAGCGTCTGCTGCGAGACTCTTCAAACACGATGAAAACTATCGCATCCCTGTGAAAGCAGACCCCAATATCGTGATCAACCACATCAAAGAATCACACCTAATCCTCACAAAATCATTGAAGCCCATCGGTGGTATATCGATCGGAGGGATGTATGGAACCCTCTATGAAGAAGGCAACCCACTCTCTTTTGAACTCAGTATCATCGGATACATCAAGGATGTAGTTGCCCAGATGAAGCGCGGTTTAGATGGTTTTTGGGTGGCTCACCCCAACTTTGTTCGCATCGGAATAGCACTCGTTGCGGCATGGAGACGATATGAAACCAACCCTAAGGACAACTCCTTAGAACGTTTGGTGAAGATTCTGGTTCCCAATATCGAAGAGCAAGAACCATTGCTTCAATTTGTTTTTGGCGAAGATGTGGATGGACTTGAAGAGGATGATCCTCTATATTTGAGAAGTGTATTGGCTGCAGACATCGTTACATCAGACTTGATCGCCAACGATGATGAAGAAGAGGTTCGATACAACATCTTCCAAGCCCTGCAATACTTGGCAGATTGGCTGTGTGGAAATGGGTGTGTAGCACTACCAGCACAACTCACAACAGCAAAGGGCGAAAAGGTCTTTGTACGCATCATGGATGACTTAGCCACCACCGAACGGTCCAGATGGGAACTGTGGGCTGAAGTTCATCACGGGCGAGTCTCGATAGAAGAATTCGAACGGATTTTACAGGATGAAGCAGCTTTTATAGAGCAAGACATCGACACAGATAGCAAACGAATCCAAGTCCGGTGGCGTGGAGAAGCAGCCAGATGGTATCCTACGGCCATCGATATCCTTCGTCAATTGGTTACCGATCCCAATCCGGTGGAATTTGTTCCTGAGTTGCTTTTGCCGTTCACCTTTGATTCAATACGAAATGCTGAAGACCCTTTTGCATTGGTGAAACTACTGCATCCAAGGTATTCATAACCCCCATTCCGTACTGAGATTATTCAAGCCCAATCGATCATTATGACCCTTCAAGCACACCGCTCGGCCATTCTTCACTTCCTAGACCACCCTGAAAAGGTTGGTGTTGATGCATCCTTTCAGTATTTCGAGGACGGTCTCTTATTTGTAAAAGATGGCCGTGTTTCAAAATTGGGTTCTTTTGCTTCATTAAAGGAGTCTTTGACTGATGACGTCGAGTTCATCAATCATGAAAATGCGCTATTGATACCTGGGTTTATCGATACCCACATTCACTATCCTCAAACAGAGATGGTTGCCTCGTACGGAGAGCAGCTTCTTGAGTGGCTCAACAACTACACCTTTCCCGTAGAAGGCAAGTTTAAAGACAAAGAGTACGCTAAAGGCATCGCTGAAATCTTTGTACGAGAACTCCTTCGGGCAGGGACAACAACTGCACTCGTTTTTGGTACGGTCCACAAAGAATCCGTTGATGCATTCTTTGAAGTGGCACAGGCGAAAAACTTACGAATGATTGCCGGTAAAGTGATGATGGATCGACACGCACCTGATTTTCTACTGGATACTCCCGAGACTTCCTATATAGATTCCAAAGCCCTCATTGAAAGATGGCACAACAACGGACGGCTTCGATATGCTGTCACGCCAAGATTTGCCCCCACATCAACTCGTGCACAACTCGATCGTGCGGGACAGTTGCTATCTGAAGACCCCTCACTGTATTTGCACACTCACCTGTCTGAGAATCCAAATGAAATCGCTTGGGTCAAGGAGTTGTTTCCGGAATGCTCCACCTATCTGGACACCTATGACAATGCTGGGCTACTCGGCCGTCGTTCTGTATTTGCCCACTGTATCCACCTTGAAGATGCGGAATGGAAACGAATGGGAGAAACCCAATCTGGCATTGCGTTTTGCCCAACATCAAATTTGTTTTTGGGCTCGGGATTGTTCAACATCAAACGATCGATTGAAGAAAACATCAACGTTGGTATTGGTACAGACATCGGCGGTGGCACAAGTTTCTCCATCTTAGAAACTCTGAACGAAGCCTACAAAGTGATTCAGCTGCGCGGTGAGAAGCTGTCTCCTTTTACGTCCTTCTATTTGGCAACCTTAGGCGGTGCTGAAACGCTCGATCTCGCAGATACCATTGGGAACTTTGAGAGTGGTAAAGAAGCAGATTTCATCATATTGGATAAGGCTGCGACACCGCTTATGGACTTTCGAATGCAACAAACCACCAGTCTATTCGAAGAACTCTTTGTGTTATCTATGCTCGGAGATGACAGGACCATTCGTCAAACCTGGTCGATGGGGCAATTGGTTCATGAAAGGTGATACACTACGGTCAAATCTGATTTGACCAAATGACCAACGTACGTAAAACAAAAGGCAATTTTGACATATAGTTATACTGTGAAGAACATAGAACACAACAATCAAGTTCACCCCATATCTCCCAAACTGAGTCACTTCATATTTTGGAGCACCATTCTCTGTATTTGCTATGCAACGATACAAAATAAATTCGGCGCTACAACCGTCGGAGAATATGCCTTCTTCATCGGATTCTTTGTTGTCTGTCTTCTATGGCCTATGTGGATCGTAGCCGAAATGTTGCAAAGTAGAGTCCTGTATACATCTGAACAGATCGTGGCAAGTCGTCTGTTCTTAAAACCAGTCTCGATGAACCTCCTCGACATCCCAAAGATACAATTTCACAGCGGAAGAACCAACTATCGGTCGATAATTTTAACATTCAACAACCAAAAGGTCAGTGTGTCTACCAATCAAAAGGGCTTTTGGGATTTTGCTCGAATAATTGCTCAAAACGAACAACTCCAAGATAAAATCTCCTATGATTTCTTGAGCAGCAAAAATATATTCTGGATGTATGAAGATCAAGAGGGTCTGATGTCCGCTATTTGGATCTCTGACAACAAATAGCACTCCTCTTGTCTATACATCTCCTTGATTCTGTGTATCACTGGCAATCTTCCCGTCGACAAGCTGTACAATTCGTTTGGCGCGTTCCATCACGCGGTGGTCGTGGGTCGAAAATACAAAGGTCACCCCACGTTTTTGATTGAGGTCCTCCATCAAATCCAGCAAACTCTCGGCCGTTTCAGAATCGACGTTGGCCGTCGGCTCGTCTGCCAATACAACTGCAGGATTCGAGGCTATTGCACGGGCAATGGCAACTCGCTGCTGTTGTCCCCCCGATAGTTGATCTGGACGACGATGTTCCAACCCTTCCAATCCCACATCTTTGAGGACAGTCATGACGATTTCACGACGCTCTTTTTCCGGCATACCTTGAAGAGCCAGTACTGCTTCTGCATTTTCGTATGCCGATAGAACGGGCATGAGGTTGTATGCTTGAAACACAAATCCGATACGGTCTCGACGAAGGTGACTGCGGCCCTGTCTTCCCAATGTAGACAAATCTTTACCATCCACTGTAATGGTACCCTTCGTCGGAGAATCAAGAGCGCCAATCAAATTGAGTAAGGTACTCTTTCCAGAACCAGAAGGACCACAGATGGCTATGAACGCCCCCTTTTCTATGGTGAGGCTCACGCCTCTCAACGCATGTACATCAAGTTCACCTTGTCGATAATCTTTGGTTACATTCGATATATTGATAACTGTATTGCTCATAATTCCCCTCAAACAAGTTTGATAGACTCAACCGGTTCAACACGCCCTGCTTTCCACGCAGGATACAGACCTGCCGCCATTGTAGCTACAACAATGCACGCAACTATCAGCCAAGCATTCTCAGGATAGATTCCAACGGGCATCGTGGTATTGAACCCCACTCCACCAACCGATACATCCTGCTCAGCATATGCGGCTGACATATCAATGCCGTTTTCAGACAACCAACTGTAGGGCCAAGCCGTAATGAGAACCCCCAACACAAGGCCCATACCGGCTAGAAAGGCACTTTCCCACATCACCATCCGAAAAATTTGCTGAGTGGAGTACCCAATCGCTATTTGAATACCAAACTCTCTCATCCGTTCCATCACCGACATAAACAACGTATTAAAAATACCAGCGGTGACCAATAGAGCTATGATAATCAGAAAGAACACTCCGCCTCCCTTTTTCATCGCGACAAAGGTGTTCAAGTCCGGAGCAATCATATCCCAACTGGCAGCGGACAATCCATCATCCAGAGTTGGTGCCAAAGCATCTGCAACCAATCGACTTTCACGGTTGTCATCGAGGTAGAGTCCCAAATGGGTTGCTTCATCTGCTTCATAACCGAGCACCTCTCTTGCCTTATTGATGGGCAACAGAAACAAGGCAGCGTCAGCACCAGGAGAACCCGTCCCGATTGTTCCGGACAGTCTTCCCATTCCTGCAGTCAACTCTCCATTTTTATCCATCAGAGTGTACACAACCTTGTCACCCAATTCTGCACCTAGATTGGAAGCCAACACCTTTCCAAGAACAATTCCTTTGTCATTCGCAGTGCGATACATCTCCCCTTCAACGACACCCTCAATAAATTGGAGACTCATGTCATTTTCTTGTTCTGGATCATACGCAAGAAATGCAGCCCCAAAACTATCGTGGGAAGTTGCGAGCATCGCCTCTCCCATGACGCGATCAACAACATGGACCACACGTGAGTTGTTTTTGATGACTTCTCTCACTTCTGTCGTACGAACGGTCCGTGAAACAGACGGTTTTTCTTGATACTCATGATGCTGAACAACTACGTGCCCCGAGCCCAGTCGAGCAGCCGTATCAATAAACTCTTTAAACGTCATGTCTTGCATTGCGGTCATCAATATCGCCATGAAGAACCCAAATGCTATGGATATAAGTGTCAGAATCGTACGACGCTTGTGCCTCCACAGGTTCCGCCAAGCGATCTTTGCAAGATTGGGTCCGGACATCGTTGCCTCCTATCGGTGTCGCATCGCGCGAATCGGGTTTATAAAAGCGGCCTTAATTGCCGGATAGAGTACTGCCCCCATTGAAACAATCCACAACATAAAGAAGGGTCCAACACAGGACTTAGGCGTATATATGCCGTACCAAATTTCAGCCATTGCGACACCCATCGCGTCCATTCCGCCCATTGCCCCAGCATTTAATCCATGCACCGTTAGATACCACATACCCGGCAATGCAAGCAACAATCCAAGTATGGAAGCAACCAAAGTTTGAGTTGCGCCTTCCACCAAGATGAGTCCTAGAACTGTGAATGGACCAGCACCTATCGCTTTCAACACACCAAACTCTCGTATCCGTTCAAAAATTGCAGTGAGCATCGCATTGAGTATTAAAATTCCAACGGCAAGATAAATGATAAACGAGGCAATAAATGGAGCCACTTTTGCCAGTTCGAACATTTGAGCAACCGCCGGCATCAGTTGTTTCCAGGTGCGCACATCTTGACCCTCTGCAATATCCGTTGCAACAACAGCCGCCTCATCTAAGGAAAGGTCTCCTCGATTCAAGACAATTTGATGGACTCCGGTAGGAAAAACCATCAACTCTCTGAAAGCCTCCTCTGTCATCAGTACAGTCGAACGGTCTGTACTTTGAGCCACAGCGCCAAGAACACCACGTACAGTATACAAGCCATTTGCCATTGAACCATCTTTAGCCTGACTCACCAGCACCAGCTCTGACCCCTCTTTCACACCAAGATTACTCGCCAGTTTTCGACCCAATACAACGCCACTAGGATCTGCTGAATCTAGCCATTTACCATTGGTAACCTTTGTCGAAAGTTGACTAATTTGTTCATTACTCTCTACATCAATCGCTCTTAAAGAAACCCCCGCAGAAGATTCACCCGAGGCAGCAAGACCGCCACCAAGCAATCTTGGAGAAGCTGCAATCCCCGCTTCCTTCAATTGAATCAACAGAGCATCCGAATCTTCTATTGAAGTATACAGCGAGGGATTCTCTAAAAATCCCGAAGCGTGAATCTGAATATCACCCACCTCGTACTGAGTGACGCTCTGTTCCATACTGTTGATATACCCTGGCATGATCCCCGCATAGAGAAGCATCACCCAAAGTGCCAACGTCATCGCAGAAATGGTTACATATGTACGGCGTTTATTCCGCCATACGTTCCGCCAACCCATTTTGAAAACATTCATTTCCGTTCCTTTTCAGAGACTCTCGTTTCATCTGTAAGGGTATCATGTTCCAACATTTTTTACTGAAACCTGAACAGAATCAATAGTGCATATAGCGGTTTGACAATGATGATGTTGTATCGACTGGAATTTGTAAATACTCGTTTTTTTTATTTGCATATTTGTGCAAATGTGTAATACTTATACTATGCAAAATCAAGATGTACAAAAAATAGCTGACCTTCTCAAAGCACTCGGAGAGTTCAATCGACTCTCGTTGGTATACCAACTCTGTCAGTGTCAGACACCGCAAAATGCCATGTGCCTATGCAGTTGTTGCAGTGTCGACGCATCGGTCGTCTCAAGACATCTGAAAGTACTGAAACAAGAAGGCATCATTGAACTCGAAAAGAGTGGACGCGAAAGAATTTACTCGCTCAATCGTGAGTATGTTGCAAACAGCCTTCGAGAACTCGCCGATTTAATTGAACACAACCAACCCGTGGAGAAGCCATGAATACCCAATCTTGTAAGTGTGACTGTAATAATGACCAATGCTGTACCGAGCAGTCTTGCGCCTGTTGTGCGACCGAGTGCTGCTGTGCCTCAAATGAAATGGGTACCTTAGGAGTACTCAACATTCCGAGTATCCAGCTGTAATATCAGAAACTAATCTAAGATCCGGGCAGATCATCCCGAGACTTTGTTTATCCGTAGATTGATTTTACCCAATCGATCTTCGGATATCGAATTGTTGTCGAAATTCAACTGGGATTCCGTGTTGCTGATACCTTAGATTTAGTCCACCGTATTGATAATCGAGTCTATCAAGGAGACTATCTTCCTCGTGATTACTCTTCGCACTCAGTGTCTCTATCGACAAGTGCCGGTACTGCCTGGAATCTAAATGACGCAGAGAGAGCGTCCACTTCTCCATTGCCATCCAAATCTGTATCCAACTTGTTGGCCAGAAAGGTTAGCATGGCGTATCCAAAAGAAGGTCCAATCTCTGGGTCATTCAACACGACCTCTTCCAAGTCTGTATAGGTTACAGCACCACCGATTAAACCATCTGACAAAAGTAGCCCTTCTTCGTCAAAGGTACCCGTTATTTGAGCGTCCTGTAGCAACACTTCAGTGTTGGAAAAGCTCACCAAAAATCTGAACGAACCACTGTCTCCATAGAGCTGACCTTCTTGTATTGTGGCATTCAAGAACTGACTGTCTGCTGTATTGTCTTCAGTTAGACTTGAACAGGTAACTGTAAACTCAGACCCTTCGAAATTGTTGCTTTTATCTCCATCCGGATCATGACCCAGGAAGATATCAATATCAACAGCAGAATCGTTGGAATAGCCTTGAAAGTTTTGAAAGTCTAAGAGTAATAGCAATTCAGCTCGTTGAATGCTTCGTGCAATAAACTCATTGGGGTCTCCCCCAAGTACTGGACCAATATAGGGGTCTTCAAACAACAGTGCGAGTGCATTGTCAGGAGTGCCATCTCCATCCAAATCAAAACCTTCATCAGAACCAAGCATTTCAATCTCATTCATGACAAATTCAGGCTCAATTAAAGGTCTGGTATCTATCTCTACTTCCTTCCCCATTTCTTTATCAACAGTGCACACTGTAACCAGAATCGCCAAGACACCATACCGCATCATATTTTCCCCTCAATCATCTACAATTCAAGTGATTATTGAACCACCACTCGAATTCGATGGTTTAAAGAATCCGCAACAAAAATATTTCCTGAAGCATCTGTCGTTACAGAGCGGGGAATCTCAAACAAAGCTTCGTCTAAAGACCCATCTAGATAACCTGTTCCGGAACCAGTCAAGGTGCGGATCGTGGATAAATCCGACGACAACACACGCAATGAATCGTTGAATGCATCTGCAATCACAAGCTCACCAGCTGGAGTAAAGGCAATATCAAGAGGTGTATCAAAACGAGCTTCCATGCTTGGACCATTATCAAGACCGGTATTTCCCCAGTTCCTGCATAGACCTGCAACATTTTCAACGTTTCCATTGTGTACACGTCGAATACAGTGATCAAAACCGGTAATGAACAAATCTCCTTCAGGAGAGTATGCTAAGCCGAATGGAAGATACAGATTGGCTTCTAGAGCAGGCCCTTCGGTGGAAGGGGCATACTTCTCAGCGGTGCCGACAACTGTACTGACTTCACCCGTTGGAGATATTGAACGAATTGCACTGTTCCCCGCATCTGCAACCAAAAGATTGCCATTCGGATCTATCAATAGACTACGGGGATTCTCAAATAAAGCAGAGTCGCCATTTTGGTATCCATATTCGCCACAACTTCCAGCAAAGACAGAGGATACCAACCCTTCTACTTTGTAGATGCAATGTTGATCATAGTCAGAAATGTACATCACATCACCGTCAAAAGCAAGACCACTCGGTCCCACTGGCAATGTCCCTGAGATTGCCATGGTGGTAACCGTCCCATCCAGAGAAACTTCACGAATCTTGCCAGTTTTGGTATCCCCAACAATTAAGACACCATCTTCCCGCATTCTCACAACCTTTGGTTCACCAAAAGCGGCCTGTGTTCCCATTCCATCTATAGAATCATATTCTCCAGAACCTGCAATTGTTGACACACCAGTTTGAAAGTCTCCAGAGATATCTTCTTCTGTTTCTTCAACGGTGGTTTCGCTGTCGATTTCAGAACCAGTATCGGTGGATTTTTCACCACACGCAATAAGGGCTGTAAGGGTAAATACAATAGGGGGACGAGTAAACATTAGAGGCTCCTTAAATATATCGATTGTTATATTTGTGTATACTCTAATGTTATATGGATACACAACCCTGTTGCGCAAAAGACACATTCAGACCGTTTATTGTCTACTGATACCTTGAACTCCTTCAAGTTCATCCACTGAATATCACACGGAGTACCCAATAATTTTGTGGATCACACACCCAATTCTGTATAAATTAATCGGTTTTTTGGAACATATTCATATTTTAAAGCTGAACAGATGGACTGTTCTCAACTGGATTTTGAGTCGATGAAATTCATCGACACTCAATTTAAAAGCGGCTTCTACAAGTGTTGGCGTTTCCATTTGTAATCCTAAATTCATTGAGGCTAGATCTGTTCTCTCGCTTATTGTACTATAATTTTGTCGTGCATTCACTGCCAATGGAGATAATGATGTCTATACAACAGACCCTAGAGACATTTATTAAAGCTGAACTGATTTTCATACTAACGAAGTTGAAAGATGAAACCCATCATTCCTATTGGAAAAGATCTAAACTCATTGAGCAAGTATTACTGTACGACATTGAAGACGTCTTAAAAACATTCACTTCCAGTCAACTCAAGGATGGGTTGGAGCTGGCTGGGGAATCGACCACTGGGACAAAAGCCGAGCGATTGAAAAGATTGTCTTCTGTTTGGGGTTCCTCCGCAAAGAATTCAGATCGACCGGCGAACAGCATCAAAATCGAAGCGCTACTTCGTCAAGAGGGAGCTTTTTTTGAGCAAGGATTAGTCCTACTAGAATCAATGGATGACGAAACACAAAAAGATATCTTACAGGTGTTCGACGCCGAAGAAATCAAACCCTATTCAAATCGTCAGTTGTTTCGGCAAGGATTCTGTACAGAAGATTTTGAGGCCAAGGACCACTGGTCTTGGTATGAAAATGAACCCAAATTTGAGATGTGGAATCTCGCCTTGATGCTTCATCTACACATCAATAGTTCGGTCCTACAAAATACAACTTCTATTGACATCATGGCAATCAAGTCCATTCCCATGAGCTTTTGGACAACACTCATCCAAAAGGCTCCCCACATCAAAAGGATTCGCGTCCTCTTAGAACCAATACCAGAAATCGATGTTGCCTATGAGTTGAAACCATTCGTCTGTATTGAAACAGACGGTATTCTCGAAAAACTAGCGTCGCAAGAGGCCTGTGCTGAATGGAGTCTCGAAGAGTTTGCTTTAATCGAAGAAATGCCATGGATTGAAGAGTTGACCCTCACTTCTGATCCAAATCAGGTGCGCCCTTCGTATCTAGAAAAACTTGATTGCTATGTGATGGCATCACGTCACACTATAGATCCATTTCCGATCAAACCTCGTTATGACGATTGGTTTTGGGGAAGAAAATCCTACATCGATCTAAATTCCATTCGATACCCCAAACTGAGAAATGTTGTCATTCAACCAAATCAAACCCTGATGAGCGTGAACGCTTCTACTGCATCACTGGTGGATATTGAGATTCAAACATCACAAAACCTCCATATACTCAATATCGACTCACCCCTCCAACGCTTGTCTTTGGATACTGGAAGTAAGCGTCCGAATCTGAGAGAATTCTCTGTCAACACTGACTACTTAAAGGGCTTTACCCAACATCACTCTATGAGAGGTGGTCTGTTACCCAAATTCACATCTACCAATCCTACAAAAATCAAACACTACTTCAAAGAACAAAGACTCCATCACGTAATTATTATCAGTGAAGGTCAAATCGACGAGTACTTACAGAGCGTCTATGTTTACAACGAGGGTGAATCTCCTGTGGACTTCAAAGATCGGACTGGGTTTGAGTGGTCAACTTTTCCAAATCCAGGGGAACATTTTGGACTCGAGTTGGATGGGGATACGGTTAGTGCAGACCAGCTATCCTTTTCGTTCCCGTATTTCGTCGATGTATTGATTGACATGTTGCAAATGGAGAATGACTCGTCTAGTTTTACCGTAGATCCTGTTGAAATGGTTGATGACAATACAATACTTGCTTGTGGTCTTGTTGACAATGACAGTAATCACCCCTTTGCCATGACCTATCAATACCATGATCCCAGCAAACAAACGTTTCCAAACCCCTTTAATGGAATTATTCCGGGATATGGAGGTTCATACATAGAGATGATCAATCGGCCACAGAATTCAAATGCCCTTGTACAAGAAATCTCCGATGAACTGAGCATACGATTTGAAGACGATGAGATGCCATTTTTCATGAATGTCTATCAATACAGCCTGTTGGAATTGATTCCATATTGTACAGACGAAGAATTGAAACGAATTCAAGCGGTCTTACTATAGCCCACTAGACTTCACGCATGTCTAAATTTCACTAGAACATCTATATACAACAATCAGCCCCACTGTACAAACTACTTTGCAAGTAGTTCTACCACCTTATCTGACGGTTTACCATATAGTGGTTCACCACCCAGTGAGAACAATCCCAAGTCTCGCATTTGAGGTTGAAGATTCCCATTCAGATAACACAGATGCAGATAATCTTTCGCACCAGCATGGAATGCTCGGATAGACCTCAACACTTCAACTGTATCGATACTCATATAGCAATCATCTGGATCCCAATCGGTTTCATATGCCCATTTAGTTCGCGGATTACCACCACTTTTCAGCATCTCTTCAACCAGGACTTCAGCATTTGGTACAAGACAGGCCAAACAGGGTAACGTTGGACCATACTCAAAAGAATCAACATCTAGTGCCATTGAGAGAGGCTGATTGGGGTCCAATCCATCTTGTAAAGCGATTCGAACAGCGGATATATCCCCGGCTACAAGTTCTTCGATTGAAAAAGACATGGGTTTCCTTTCTGTACCTCATTATGTTGACAAGTCTATTATTTTCAGGATATCAAATTCGTAGGTAAACATGATACAAACATCGAGTCATCACCTAAATATATTCAATCGCATCGATAAAGGAGCATATCTATGACTGAAGAACAAATCGAACATATCAAAACCTTACTTGCTCATGAAGATTCTTCCTTTGTTCAACAAGGGTTGACTTTGCTAGAGACCGAAATCACCGCTGCAGAAACTCTCTGTGCATTCTTTGGTATCGAAGCACCCGATGGCTTTGACCCAATCGCTGAGCAGATCGTAGAATGGACACACTCAAGTATGGTTGTAGCGTGGATCGAACAGTTCGCGGTGCAACACGATATTGGGTTCATCAAAAGTCGTTCCCGACACTATCGAATCCGAATCAATCGAGGCTGGCAACTCACCTATCGAATGACAGAACTCACAAGAAAAGGGTATGAATTTTGGAGTCAGTCTGACTATAACTTGGATGAATATCTCATGAGATTTGATGACGGTACAAAAGATGCTTTCGACGTCCCAGCAGAGGCCAACTTCTGTACAGAAGACAACTGTGATGACGGATGGGAGACAGATTACAGTTTTAGTCCGAACTTAGAATACGAAAACCTACCGATCGAAATTCAAGAACGTTTTAGAGGTGAAACACTGGCGTCAATTTATTCTGGAAAACTATTTGATCTTGCAGATAAGGGCTCTGATATCACCATCCCCCCTAAAATGACATATACCGAAATTGTAGACTCTACTCCCATTAGCGACGACGATACGTTTATCATCATCAATTACCAATCCTGGAGACCTGGGTTGGGATATTTCCTCGATATTCATACCGAGTCGTCCTTCGACTTTGCCAAACTCCTGGTCAAACCTAAGTTCAGCACACTTCTAGGGGCTACAACGATTGATTCGTATTCCAGTGTCGAATACGACGATGTAGAGTTCGAAATCGAACTGGATGGCACTATGCTTGAGCGTTCGAGAACATATTGCAAACGCATTGCCAGCCCGCGGACACGTTGGGAACTTTACAGCCGCTCCTAAAGTACCGTTGAATTGTTTGAGACGAAAAATATTCCAAACCAATATAATAGCAACAACCTTTTCATTGGAGATTGAATATGGATGAAGCTAGACGACAGTATTTTAAAGATATCTTTTTCACGCAACCCAAAGAAAAGATTCCTTGGGACAAACAAGAGAAGTTTTGTACTGACTTGACTGCTGTACTGGATGAATTTGACCAAGAAGCATCTCTAGAAGACATTCGCGCCATCTTTTCTATACCGAAAAATACATACGATGCTGAGACCCTAAAGACAGCAGTTTCGGAGACCGTTTCTTCAGGACACATACTCTTGGCATTATACGGAACGCTATCTGGACTCGGAGTAGAAGAAACCAACTTAAGCAAGCTCGATGTTGGTGACTTCTGGGGATATGCTGGTAAATATGTACACGCTTACGGAAGGTCTGCACCGTTACCGAGATCAATTGGAAAGATGACCAATGTCACGGATGTCGATCTTTGTCTTGAACACTATGGAACCAGTGTGGTCACCCGCATTCCCAAAGAAATATGCAACTGGACCAAACTCCAAACGTTCAGCTTCGTAGGTTATTCCTTTGATCGATATGCCGAGGTATCTTGGACGAATTGTGTTGAAGCGTGGTCCGATTTAAAAGGCGTATATATCTCCGGTCATTGGATGGAGTCCAAAGATGATTATCAGTACATGATCGATAAGGCCCGTCGTCTTCGATCTGGCTGTACTGGTCGGGTGTCTATCCCATCAGACTAAAGTTGACTCCGTCACACAATCATTTCCATCTATACTAATCTCACCACACTATAGGAATCCATGAGCATGACCCCAGAAAATATCGTAAAAATCAACGAACTCTTAAACAACAACGTCACTTTCATGAAACAAGCATTCGAGCTATGTGAAACGCTTATCAAAACGGAAGAAGATGTCTGTACAATATTTGGTCTTCCAAGTGAGGGAGTCAATCTCGAATCTTTTGATGAGTTGCTTATCTTCTTTGAAGAACGCGACGGTGATATCGACTTCCCTGATGAAAAGTACTGTAATATGGCCGCTTATATTGAAACAAAAGTGACAATATTACGTGGTAAAGCAGAAAGTATCACAGATTGGGGCTACTATGAGACGATGGTGAGCATTGTCCCTTCACTGACAACCCAGTTCATCAACTTGAAAAGATTGGTTCTAGAACGCTTGGCTCTCAATGAATCGCCTGAATGGTTGGGACAGTTGGAAAACTTAGAAGATCTCAACTTAAACTATAGTGTCTTCTCAGATGAGATTGGCAATCTTACGAAGCTTAAAAAACTGGAATTGTGTGATCTCTACATCGAAACCTTTCCAAGTTGGATGACCGGTTTGACCAATCTGGAGTCGATATGGATGAATTGTAATGAGATCCGTTCTATTCCAGCGTCTATCGATCAGTTGACCAAGTTGAAAACCTTAGACCTAGGTTGGAATCCAATACAAAGTTTACCCGATTCTTTTGGAAACTTAACAGCACTGACCCACCTCGACCTGCGTAGTACTGAACTCACGTCTTTACCTGAATCATTTGCAAACCTGACCAATCTTGAGACGCTTTATCTTCCATTAAAAAGCAAAGATCTTCTGATTGACAAGATTGGTGATTTACCGGTAACCTGGAGTTAAGTTCTAACATAACAAAACGCACGGAAGACAACATGACATTTGAAACGCTAATACGCCAGTTGAACTTGACCGAAGCAAACCTACGGAAAAAATTGAATAAACTCTATGTACTAGAGGATTCACAGTTCAAGACGATACCTGAACTACTCGATGTCTTATTGACTAAGGAACCAGAGAAAATCTTAAAATCCTGTACGGTTAAAGAATTGAAAAACTTGCTCAAATTGATGGGAGAATCTGGGTCTGGTGGGAAGTCAGCTCTGATTGATCGAATCTTGGAAAACTGCGAATCCAGTGCTTTACCAGAAGATGGACCTGCATTTAAAATCTTCTCCTTGCTGTCTGCAAGTCCTGAACAAAATGCTCAAGGTTTTGTTCTGTTTGAATCCTTACCATCCGATACCCAAACGGAGATATTGAGTCATACGACGATTGAACAACGAGACGGCAGGAGTGCATACGTAGCACCATCGGGACTCTCTGTATCACCTTTCTTTATTTGGAAGATGCACCTTCTAGCCAACAGTGAGTCCTTTCAAAAAAGTACGAAAATGGCCATTGATGTCTTTGAAAATTGCTTTAATCAAGACACGCTTCAGTTGATTGCAAAAAGATGTCAGCATGTCAAAGAAATGCGCATGTATTTCTTGTCAAAGAATGCATTTGTAGCCGATGACTTCTATTCTCAACTCTCGAAGCTGTACACAAAGGGTGTCTTGAATGAAAAATATGTCCCCTTCATTGCCAAAATATCGGACGTAGAATCTCTGACGGTCATCGGGTCTTGTAGTGATTCGTATTATGACGACGTGAGACTGAAATTGGATGAATTGATTGGAAAATACGACACCTGTGAGTACATGTTGCTGAATCGTGTAGCCCACATCAACTGGGCGGATACCTTCCCATCCTTAACATCGCTCACAATTAAAGATTCTGATAAAATCCTAACCATGACATTGGACCTACCAAAACTTGAGCAGGTACACTTAGAAGGTCTCTCACGACTGCGAACGCTAGCGATAAAATCAACAATCAAAGCACTGTCTTTTGCTACATGTTCAAGTCTTCAGACATTTCACATCAACACCAAATCCCTGAGTAAATTGTCCTTGGATAAGATTCATGGTGGCTTTGCCTCGAAAACACATTTGAAGTCGAATAGAACCATCAAAAAATTCTTTAAAGACCTATCTGACGATCGCATTTATTTACAGGCTCAAGGGGAAGTGTTCAGAGGAGAGTTAGATGACTCGAGCCCTTATTATGATGAGGTCAATGAATACCTGGGTGGAAATTCAGAGTTTGTCGAAGAGTGTCCGTTAGCGTTTCAATGGGAAGGTGATATATACATTTTCTCCAAAACCGCCTTTTCAAGGTGTTGAGGTCTGAGATTCAGACCCAATCTGTTCCTGCGGAATGGTGTCACTCAAATGGTTTTGACGCTGCATATCGTATCCAAGAGTGTGGGGTAGACTTACACAGATTTGATGAAGATGGGTTGGATGTCGTCGCGCTAACCTGTAATTACTCTTCACAGATGTCATGGGGAGATGATCAATTACTAAACATCGACTCTCCAATCTTCCATGATTACCAAACGGTCCATCCCTTATACGCAGTGTTGAATTCTGTTATTGAACAAGTTTTCTGGCAAGTATTTTTTGATGACAGAGAACTCAAATCATCCGAAGTTGGAGATCCATGCATCTTAAGTTTCAGCACACAAGGATGGCTGTCTTGTTATTCCTCAAAGGAGGTACAGCAGTTACTCGATGCTGTAAAGAAACACAAATATCCTGTAGACGAGTAACATTCTGTGATTGCACTGGTTGGTTTCAATTCCATCAGATTGAGACTTGTTTTGATGGACACAGTGAAATAATCCGTATTCACCAAAAAAACACTACCCACTACCAACTTTTGATACAATGGTCTCACTCTGGGAGGATACATGAACGAGAATATTATTGGCTTATTATCAGGTGATAACGCGGACTTTATTCAGCAAGGGCTGGAATTAATAAAGGGGCTGAATCCCACTTCTGCAGAAGCGTTGTTTGCACTGTTGGGTATTCCTTCTGACAAAAGCAATCCAACCGACTTCGAGATGCACTTCAAAGAGTATCCCTGCCGAGGTTTGGTTTTACAAGAACTGTACCTGATGCTTGAATCCTTCGGTACCACATGGGCACTTGAGCGCGAACGTACTTTTGACATCAATCTAGATCAATACGATGGTCGTCCCTTTACCTATTGGATTGATACCGTTCCCAAAGCCTTCTATGAATATTGGGAAGCCAACGGTGGCATTCAGCAAAATGATGGTCTTTTTCAGTTTATTTATGGTTTGACAAGCAGTGATAACTGGCCGGAAGAAGCAAAAAAACACATTTCATCCGATAGACCGATGACATTAGAAGAGGCTCGAGCTACACTGGTAAAAATGAGAGAAGATGAGTGGATGTCCGGAAATCTGCCCGAAAATATCCCTGATGAGGCTTTTATCTTCCCCACAGAACACGGCATCTACCAGTTCAACAAAGTGGACCATGATTGGATCATGTTTTTGAATCCCGATCCAGAAGTGGAAGTTTTCGTGAGCGAACGCTACGCCTGTTCTGAGTGGGATGCAAAAACAAGATCTGTAATTTGTAAAACCTTCTTGAAGGATCTTGGAGACACCTTCCCCAATACATGGAAGCATATCCAGACAACGTTTGGAGTCGAACTTCGCGAAGAGGAATACTTCATGAACTCTTGGCAATCGGAAAAAGCGTCTCTCGGATGTAGCATAACGCTGAAGGGACCGTTTGATATGAATAAGTTTGCAATTCAATCGAAAGTGGACCACTACAATGGCATTGTCTTGACAGATGAGAGTTTCTCGTATGACAAGAAACCGCTGAAAGGAGATTGGCAATGCAATTCTGCCAACCCCTATCCACCCTCCCTACACAAAGGCTTGCCACATACCATGTTTGTCAAAAAGTTGGACACTGGAGAACACTTCGCCATCGATCCCACAACCAAAGAGTGGACTCCTCCCAATGAAGGCGACTTTGATCCGTTTGGAGACGATTCTCCCTTCAAGTGAAAGGAATTTTAACGAGCGCTCCTTGGACGATACATTCTCAACTTTCATTTTTCATTCTATGAGGCACACTCCAAAATGACTTCTCAATACTTCAATTTGATATGACGATAAGTTATTGGCTCCAACATAGAAGTATTGAAGTCGTTCAGTTGGGATAAATGAAGCTTTGATCTCTGTTATGTTGTTGCTATGGGCATATAGAAACTGAAGTTTGGTAAGTTGATTCAAGGTGCTTGGAAGCTGTGCCAATCGATTCCCACCCAAATGTAGTGTGTGGATCTCCCCACAATCACCGATACTATCCGGTATGTAAACAAGTCGATTTGCGCCTAAATTAACCTTCTCCAACTGAGAGCACCGTCCGATTGTTTCTGGTATCCTTTGGATTTCATTTCTTTGACAGGACAGTCTTTTCAATGAACAACATCCTCCGATTTCATTGGGAATATCTGTCAGTCGATTGTTATCGAGCGACAACTCTTCCAGTTGTGTCAGATAGCCGATACCTTTTGGCAACGATGTAATGTTGTTCTTTTGAACGACGAGCGTCTGTAACTTTCGCAGACGTCCAATTCCTTCAGGCAAAGCAGATAGACCACACCCAACCAGTTCTAGGCTCTGTAAATTGGTTAGTTCTAAAATCCCAGTCGGAAGATGATGCCCCCCTAATGTTTCTTGTATGACAAAGAGTGAACTGGTTTGTTGTGCCCAATCCACACCTCTGTGTGCCAAGGCTCCCAAC
>CALDQI010000700.1:0-7085 GCA_937911635.1 uncultured Pseudomonadota bacterium
CCTTCTAGGGTGACATTATCTCGGTGTTCGATGAGTTCGGTCCACTCTGTGCGCTCGGTGTTTCCATCGGTAGGAACTTCCATTAGCTTGCGATTAACGGCGCGCTCATCGTGCTTTCCGTCTGCATCATTGGAGTCGTTGGTGAGGACCAACCAACGGTCCCCTTGGTGTTCGATGCTGTATTCATGACCGAGGTGGCGTTCAGCGAACAATGTGAACTCACCAGTCGGTGTATTTGCATCTAGGACTCGCATTTCTGTTGTGAGACTACTGAAGCTGCCAATGACCAGATATCCGTCTGAACGGGTTCGCCAAATGTAGGAACGGAACTTGTCGTCTTCTTCAGTCCATACCACAGCGTCTTCACCTTCTTGACCTAGTGTGTGTCGAGCGATTTGGTAGGGTCGTAAGGCGTCATCTTTTCGAGTGTAAAACACGGTGGTATTGTCATTGGCCCAAGCAACATTTGGCGTGATGTCCGTAATCACATCAGGCAAGTGCTCACCCGTCCGTAGATCGATGAATCGAAGATCGTAAATCTCTCGACCGGTGATGTCTAGACTGTAGGCCAAAATATTGTGGTCGGGAGACACAGAAAAGGTCCCTAGTCCAATGTATTCATGGTCCAGCTGATTGAGATCGAGCAGGACTTGTTCTTCCGCATCCATCGATTCGAGTTTTCGCACACGGATGGGATAGTCGAGTCCATCTTCTGTACGACTGTAGTACCAATAGGGGCCATCTTTGACCGGTACAGACAGGTCTGTTTCTAGTATGCGAGCAACCATCTCATCGTACAGTGTCGTTCGGAATGCCTCGAGGTGTTTGGTCTGTTCAGCTACGTATGTGTTTTCCGCTTCGAGATAATCGATGACTTTGGGGTTTTCTCTGTCTCGAAGCCAGTAGTACGGATCGGATCGTTCGACACCGTGTTCAGTATGTGTGTGTGGTTGTTGTTCAGCAAGTGGCGGAGATTGCATGGTGTTGACTCCAACGTTTGGGCCTGCACTTTTGGGTGCACAGGCGGTGAAAGCAAAAATAAGTGTAAACCAGTTAGACATTCTGACCTCTGATAAAGCGGTTTAAATTAGTCTATAAATCGAGTTGCGTGTCTATAACACGAACGGCAAATGGGAACCGTATTTTGTTGTGCGTGACTGTGCACAATTAACTCTGAAGATGTAACTTTGCCAGTGTTTGTCTGATGAGTGTTCATGGACTGTTGGATTTCAGATTGTAAGATGATGGTGTGTTAGTCCCTTTGATCAATCAGGGTAAGGGTATTCAACGTGGGAAAAGTGTTTCTATTTTGCCCAAGTGACAATTTATATTTGTCTTTACAGTCTCAACATTCTGTCGTAAAAATTAGCATAATCATTCGGAGTATTGAAATGACAAGATTGAATTACACATTTTTACAATCACGATATTCAGAAGGCAAACTTCTTAAATCAGTTTTGACCACATCACAAAGCACTTGTGTAGCCGATGCAATCAGGAACGGGCAAAAGATAACTAAGGTGATATCCCTTTTGGCTCTTACATTTTTATTCACTGCTTGTAAGGTAGACAAGGACCTAGACATTACATACGCCGAAGGACTTAGTCATGATACAACGAGTACGTCTCCGTTCGCAGTGCCACTAGAGTTAGACATGTACTATCCCACTGATGAGTCTACCAATAGACCAGTTCTGATGTTTATTCACGGTGGGGGATTTAAAGGTGGGACAAAAAGCAAGCCAGAGATTGAAGATGTAGCGAAATATTATGCTTCAAGAGGATGGGTGTTTGCTTCTATTGATTATCGTACCACCGAGGAATTATGCAATTCGGATAAATTCCCAGAATGTGTAGCCAAGTTGAGGGAAATGAGCAAAGAAGAAAAGATTGCATATTACAAAGGGATTGCGCCAGAAGAATGGCTTGACGCTGCCATTTGTTCAGAAGACGAGAATCCTGAACTGGAGACATCTAATTGTGCAGAGACTATTTTTCAGCTTCAGCAAAATATTGCGATGTATACAGCACAACGAGATGCAAAAGCCGCACTTCGATGGATTGTGGCAAATGCAGGTACATATGACATAGATACAGACTACATCACAGTTGGTGGAGCTTCAGCAGGAGCCAGTACGGCACTTACTTTGGGGGTTTTAGATCAGGAACACTTTAGAGACGAGATTTCGTTGAATGACGATCCAACACTTTCAACGACAAATCTTGACGAGACTTATGAGATCCAAAGTATGGTCTACTTCTGGGGAACAACAATAATACCGATTTTCTTTGAGGGGATATATGGTGTGGAACCGTATGATGCCAACGATCCAGAGATATTTATTGCCCATGGAAATGCGGATACAGTTACACCGTATGACGAATCAGTCGAGTTGCAAAATACCTATGAATCTTTGGGCGTATACAGTGAATTCGTTACACTGGAAGGTAAAGGTCATGGTGCTTGGGAGGCAAAAGTAGATGGCAAAAGCTTATCTGAATTGTCGTTTGAATTTCTTGTTGAGAGACAAGGACTGGATCTCGAATAAAATCAAAAGACAAATGCCATATGCAAAAGGCATGTTACCAACTCAGAGATGACACGTCATTGTTGCCTGATTTTATCTCCGTATGAAGGTGGTTGCTCGAAGGTAAGGTGATGGATATTGTGATGGTAATTGGAAGTATCGACTGTTATTCACCTTCTAGAGAGACCCATAGGTTTACACCTGGTGCCAATGCCCAAGTTTCCGTCCGTAGTCCGTAATACATTAGGACGTTTGGTGTCAGTGTCACTCGGTCATTTACAAACCACGAGAGTCCAGAACCTGCCCCGAGGAAAAACTCCGCATTGGACCAGTCATCGAGAAGTTGGTCGTGCATCCCAGCGAGGATAATATCGAAACCCAATTTGTCGTTTAGGGGACGGTCGGCGTACAGCATTGACATGATGCCCCAGTATTCACCATCGGCTGCCCATTCAGCACCCAGACTTGGAGAGAGAGCCCATCCTCCCTTTTCAACTGTCACAGACATAGACACTCCCGGATAAAATGCCATGTGGTCAACGCTACCATCGCTGATAGTCGCAAACTCCATTCCCCATACGTTCAACCCAAGGTTTTCGGCGTGGGATGATTTGGGAGTCAGTAGGCATCCTAGGATTGTTACTATGATTGGTGCGAAGGATTTGCGTTTGGTTACCAGTGTTTCCATGAATAGTCCTAATTTTTTTGTATTGTATTTTATCCAAGTATTGGCACTTTGAAAAGTCTTTGATGGAATACATTTCGTGAAAGATCCATCTCAGAGTTGTCTATTTGATCAAATACTAGATTCAACACCATTTTCAGACTCTGTGGATAGACTGGATATAATCCTCAGCAATCTTAAAGAGTGTACACTACCCATTTGCATGGCTTCAGTGGCTATTCCCTCGACTCAGGGAATCAACCCCTAAATGACCCGGTAGAGGATTGAACTACTAGACGCAGACTGAACAGATTCCAGCTATGAAATATTTGAATTGTCGGCTATCATAGCTATGATGGAATAGAGCGAGGAGAAGCCGTGTTCAGAGAAACAATGCTGTTACTGATTGTATTTATACTGTTTCTCCCAGCCCAGGCTGCTGCTGAGATTCAATGGCTAGCCGTCCTGGAGTTCTCGGGAGTTTCCGTTGACTCGGATATCCTCCACAAGCTGAGCGACCAGTCTCGGATCGCTTCCTCGAACACACTTCCCGCCGACGAGTACCACGTCATGACCCGTGAGAGCATGCTGGAGATCCTCAAGGACATGGGCAAGGACAGTTCCTGCTTCTCGGGAAAATGCGAGATTGAAACGGCTAGAAATATCGGTGCAGATTACGTAGTCACGGGTGACCTCCTGAAGATTGACGACACCTATTTACTCACCTTGAAACTCCACAACTCCGACACAGGACAGTTGCTGGTGGGCAAGGAAGTGCAGAGCGCCTCCCTTCTAGAATTGATTAGGCTGTGCGAGATCATAAGCGAGGAGTTGATTCAAACAGGCTTCCAATTGAGTACACCCACCGCGGAAATAACATACCTCGGAGAGGTCGTGGGAAGAACTCCCAATTGTCCGTGGGGGGATACCGTCAACTATGTCTATGCCAACCAGAACACCGTCACTGTCAACGGACACAACTACACAGTCAGAACCGCCCAGCAACAGGTCGATTTTATAGAGATTATGAATCAATGCGGAAAGGACAGTGCAGTCGCTCACTTCCAGCGCTGGCGTAACAGGCGGAAGTCCACCATCATCTGGACTGCAAGTGGTGTGGGCACTTTTCACGTGGCTCCCTGGGTGGGGATTGCCACCTACAATTCTCGTTCTGCTATGGTGACGGAGCTCTACAAGCCCTAACTGAGCGTTTCGAGATAAGTAGAACTCGAAATATTACGAGTGAAAAGGAAATAGTAGACTAAATTTCATGTTGAAGATACTGTTTGTCTTAGCAAAGGATTCTTTCAAAAATTAATTCGGTGTGTGTACTGTCTTTTAAAGATGGATATAAAATGCGGTACTATTCCTATTCTTAACCGCCCGTCGTTTTTAGGAGCCATTGTAGTCGATATGAGTAAGGAAGAAGAGCCATCCACAGCTTCAAATCAAGAGAATCCCTCAAACACACTCAAAACATTCCAAAGCAGTGTCACCAATAAGGACGACCATTTCGTAGAGCTGGGAATGGTGGGGTGTAGTTCTATATTCATGTGGTTGGGCACTGTCTTGTTGCTCAATATCTTCTTCGGATGGTTGGGGTTCTTTTCAGCCATCTCATATGCCGGGGTCTATCTGTTATCGGGCATCTTTGTTGGTTTCATGACCTGCTTAATTCTGTACTACGGTTCCAAGAGTTGGTTCGTAGGTACCCTAGGCTATGTTCTTCCGCTTATTGGATTGACCTGGGTATTATTTCCCGAGGTAGACCCAAGCATCAATATGGCAATACATGCGGTGTTGTCGATTCTGATGTTAATCTTCTCCAAAAATGAAATCAACAAAACAGAACGAGAATATTACGAACTTCGCGTCTCCTATGATTTGCATCTCCTCCTCAAAAACTATGATCTAGCAACACTCGATAGCGATTTATGCACCATCCTTGATACAGCAGTGCAGGATCGTATGGATATCCACGCAAAGATATGTCTCAGTAATGATCGGGATGGTCTAATCGAAGGAGTAGGGGTTTTGGAAGATGTTGATGATGCTCTATGCATCCTCCTCAAACAGGCCAAAATCATTATGCAGTTTAGGGAAGGAGTCAGCAGGGCAGAAAAGAAGGATTCGGGCGCCTCATCAGACGATCAGCACAGCAAGCTGAATGAACAAATGCATCAATTTACTCAAAAGAAAACTGTTTTACATGAACTGACCCTTCATGTTTTAGGGATAGATAACGAATAGATTGCTATGGGTATCGAAGCCCTTCAGAAAAAGAGAAGAGGTCGCCTTGGTAGAGAAAACGCGCAAAGAGTTACGCTAAAATGTACAAAAGTATTTTCTTTCTGATTTGGTGGTTTTAGATTTGGTGTGTGAGAAGGATATCGTTTAAATTGGGTTGGATGGATACTGTTGGAGTTACTTTAATGAACTGGAAAATGATTATACACTACTCCAAGGATGGAGGAATAAGGTGTTCACACTTCCCATCCATAAGAATAAATCTATGAAAATTTATGAGATATGAATCGTTTGAAGAAAAATAAATTCGCTCATATCCTACATTCAACGCCAGTTACACACCTCTCGAAGAGGCCGAAGGTAATCCACAACAACCTAAAGGATGAACAGGTAACAGTTACATTGCTTAGATATATTCTTTAATAATCTGAAAAATCCGAACTTGCTAAGTTGATTTGTATGATAAAGAGGTGACTAATGAAATTTAAGGATGAGTTCTCATTAAATGTGGAAGCACAAACTCCGCTGATACAGATTGTGAGTCATGAAACTTTACGCATTCAGGCATTGTGCCAGCGTGTCGCTAATGATTTGACAAGAGCCTTTTATTGTTGGGATTGTGTACATGGTTTAAGACTGGCTAAATCTGACGGGTGGGAATTGCAGGGCGATACCGAACAACCACATGAAGTATTGGATTGGATTCAAGAAACAGCTGATGAACATCAGCAAGGGATGTTGCTTTTGCTTGAAGATTTTCATCCCTATATCGATGCTGGCAATGTGATGGCTATAGCTCGCCTGCGAGCGTTTGCAGTGTCGGTTACCAAAGGAGAAATTCGAAATGTTACACTTGTTCTTTCTCAACCGAGCATGTTTGTGCCTCAAGAATTAGAAAAGGAAACAGTGGTGATGGAACTTCCTTTTCCAGATGTGCATGAATTAATGACAATCGCTAAGCAGGTGAAACAACGATATGGCTTGTCTGAACGAGATTTTCAACCCACATCCAGTGTGTTAGAGGCAGCACTGGGTTTATCAACCACAGAAGCTCAACTGGCATTTGCTCGAGCGGCTTGTAAATACAAGCGGTTAACCCCAAAAGAAATCCCGTTTGTCTTACAGTCCAAAGAACAAGTCATTCGTAAAAATGGTCAATTGGAGTACTTTCATCCCCAGTCCACAATATCTGATGTTGGTGGGCTTGAGGTGTTGAAGAACTGGCTAGAGAGACGACAGGATTCCTTTTCAGAAGAAGCACGCGATTTTGGGTTAGAAATGCCACGGGGTGTTTTGCTCTTGGGATTGCCGGGAACAGGGAAAAGTCTTGCCGCGAAGTCTATAGCCAACTTATGGCAGTTACCGCTCTTGCGATTGGATATGGGCAGGGTCTTTGGAGGGATTGTAGGACAGTCTGAAGCCAATATTCGAACTGCGCTGCAGACGGCTGAAGCCCTTTCGCCTTGTGTATTGTGGATCGATGAAATAGAAAAGGGATTGTCAGGAGTACAAAGTTCAGGGAGTACCGATGGGGGAACCACCTCACGGGTTCTAGGTAGTTTCTTGACTTGGATGCAGGAGAAGAAAAAGCCTGTTTTCGTAGTGGCAACAGCCAACGATATTAGTCAATTGCCTCCAGAGTTGTT
>CALDQI010000701.1:0-2128 GCA_937911635.1 uncultured Pseudomonadota bacterium
AGAGAATCCCGGGAATGAAGCCCGCATATTCTTCAACATATGGATACTTAAAGTAGGCCATCAGACGGGCAGTAAACGGTACCGCAACGGCAAACATTGGAATGATGTTCATCGTTTCTGGAAAGAACTCCAAATACACACCAGCCGACCACGCAGCGAAATAGAGACACTCACTGAACACGATCAGATAAAACCACGACACCAAATAATGTCCAGTAAACACCATTATTGCCGATGATATATAGCGCGGAAAAGGTGTCTTCGGTCTCGGTTGATCATTGAAGTTGATCATCTTCGCAAAGAATGTTCGATACTCCCCTTTGAACAGGTGGTCGCGAATCAGATCTTCTATGATTCGAGTGGAGTACATATTGGTCATAATCTGGGTACAGAAATTGGTAATGGTAAACACTGCAACAATACCAACGCCAATCCCCAGTACTGTAAGCATCCCGATGACAAGATCATTGATCCCATCTAAAACTTTAAAGAAGGCCAATATGGGACCCATATCGTTCACAACAATATTGTATCCATACAGCCAAACCAGTACAACAGCGATGCTGACATACAGTGTACCTTTGGCAGAGGCTCGGATTTGTTCTGCTTCTTCACGTGTCAAGGCGCCTTGATCTTGACCTTCATTCACATCTGTTTTTTCTTCATTAGATGACATTTTTCAAAGCCTCCGAACTAACCAACATGAACATACCCATGATCGCAATAAACGAGAGCAACCATTGAAACTTGCTGTGACGCCACACAAAGATTCCTTCCAATGGATTGAGCGGAAATATTTGCACCATTGGATAGAGCAAGAATGCATCAGAACAAAATAGAATCCACGGTTGCCCGGTCTCCTTCCATGTCAGCCAAAGCATTATCGCGAGCACTGTTGGAGCAATCAGCCCCCCCAATGCTATCTGTGATCGCGTTGATGGCGTTGCCTCAATCACCACATCAGATGTCAGGGGCATAAAGGAAAAGGCCCCAGCAAAGTAGAGCTGGATACCACCACCAATCCATTCTGTTTGGTGATCCATGATCACCTTACGTGAGCGACACATCGCAGACTGGACAAAGAAAATAAACCACAGGGGAAGAACCATAATGCCACCACCAATCCAGATCAGTGGAGATGTCCACGAGGTTTTACCCGGGAATGGGGCATAGGTCATCAGATAATCGACCCATTCAGTGACGGCGGAGTCCCCTTCTGGTTCTTCCGCATAAATATCATTCGGGTTGACCAACAGTTCACCAGCCCGCTCGAAAGCCTGTGTAAACTCATAGTTGGCATTGATGATTTGACCTTGCACGATGTCGAGTTCTGCTTGTAGAGTGTTGCGTTTGTCTGCATCTCGTTCCATTTTAATTTCGAGCATCAGCTCATCTTTCTCGCTTTCGGCATCCATCAGCAGTTGCTTCTTTTGCCACGCTTCGATGGCTGGTTTCTTCATGCGCTCTTTCAATTCTTGATGTTCGCGAAGTTCTTGCGCTTCACGTCTCAAGGTTTCATCTTTGTCGTACAAGTTGGCAAAGGGCTGTCCAAAACCAATCACGATGACCCAAGAGGCATAGAGTAAACCAGACGCAAAGACCATACTTTTAAGATTGGACGTCCGAGCCTTGAGTTGATCTTGAGCCAATTGCTTGGCTGTATCTTTGGTCTTCTGACGAATGGCTGTCCGCGCTGCATTTTTGATGGCGCCTTTTAGAGAGGCCCGAACACCAGCTCTAGCAGATGTTCGTACGATGGTTCTCAACACGGTTCTGGATACGGTTCTGAATACGACTGCCAAGGCAAGTCCTGCTCCAGCCGCACCTTCCCTTGCTTCACCGTGTTCAGAAGTAAAAGTATCGTATCCATGCTCAATGTAGATCATCGGTAACAGTAGAACCAAAAGACAGAGAACAAATGCGATCCCGCGCTCGATCTTGGACTCACGTTCTTCGATGGGTTGTGACATCTCACACTCCAAGTGGTTAAAAATATTATGAAAGTATACAGTGCTGCTTTTTACCCTGTTGACGCTCAAATTTCCACTCCGTATGTGGTTTGAACAGTGAACTCCGTTAGGTTGGACTACCCAATACCGAGGATAAATGACTTCATCCAATCGCTCTC
>CALDQI010000702.1:0-17139 GCA_937911635.1 uncultured Pseudomonadota bacterium
CATTTTCATGTAAAAGTCTACTCCTCAAAGATCAATGATCTGGCTATGAATATTAGAACATCTTTAAGTACTGATTTTATGTATGATTGGTATATCGAGTCATTGTCTTCAAATGAGCAGAGACATCTCGGCAGTTTAATGAATCTAACTGAATTGCATGTAGTAGATGCAATTCAAAACTGGCACGGTGTACGATGGGAATCTGACTTTGAGATATCAGAGCATTTTAATAGTATCTGTTGTAGATTCGAGGATTATTTCCATAAACTTACCGGAATGACTTCAGAAACCTACGACCAACGAGCCACAAATAACAAAGAATACCTACTTCCATTCCAGTTTCATCTCGAAACGTATAAAAGTGAGTTGACAGTCGCGGATGTTGTTGTGCATAAAACAGGAACCAATGAGACATTACTCTTACCCAACAAGATTGAATGGATTGACCCAGTTGCTGAAACCTTGACAGCCATGATTAGAGGTGAGGAACACCCTCATCGAACTTGCTATCCACATAGAGCAGAAACATATTCTTACCAAGTTGAACATCATGAGATTACTTCTTTAGATGCAGTTCATTCACAAATTATTCGAGTTATTACCATCATCACACAAAAGATCGATAAATGGTTGCAGCACGATGTGCTAGACGGTTCTCGAATTAATTTCCCTTCACAACTCGAATCAAAATCCATAACGGCATTGTTAAGAATTCTGATTTGTGATGAAAGAATTCAATTCGAAGATCATGACGATGCTCAGCAGAATTCTATCTATTGTTCTGGTTTATCTGATTTGAAAAATCGAATTAACTCAGAACGAAAGATTCTTTATAACGTGGATAACAATGCGAATGTACCAACTACCTCATTGAAAGAGGTCTTGAACATTCACCATCGTTTTGTAAATGATCTGTGGAACTTATTTTTCCCCAAAGAAATGGAGAATGACCTCTTGCGATTGAGCATTGAAGATTTCGACTTAGCGGATATACCTTTAACGACGTCCTTGGCATATACCCTTGCATATACAACTGATACTACCTTGTTGTCCAATCTGCTTTTGTCTAGAACGACTCCAATGCGCAAGCAAATACCCATACTGTTGAAGGCACATCTACACAGCCAACCATTTCTCGAGCGATTTGCGAAGTCACTTCATCCTCCAACATTGGAAGAACAATTAGAGAACATGGTGACAGTACTAACACTCAGAGATTCCACGTCATTATCACTATTGGATGAGGCGTTGTTGCATGTGGAGTATCTGTTCATGATTCTACAACTCAGAAATCCCGATTTATACAATGGGACAAAAGGAACGCAAATCGAAAAAATATTGTCATTTGAAAATCCAGACATTCAAACGATTGCTCTGAAGATGTGTCATCTCTACACATCATTAGAACATTTTGCAATTCAAATTGCCGAACATAGAGTTGAATCGCAAAAATTGTCTGCCAGTATCCATTTGAAACATCAAGAATTTTATACATTTAAGCAAATGTTGATGGAAGCATCTAAATCTGAGGCCGATCCCATTGGTCTCAAGATCGAATCCACACAACGAGAACTCAAGACACTCTTTGATCTTGTTTCTAAACGATTCCAAGATTATCCATTCCTTTCTGGTTTTATCGATACATATGCAGTCACTACAAAGCCGAAATCCTTATCGGATATAAAACAAATTGTTGAAAAGGTACTGAAGGTTCTGTTTGGTTTCGATGAGGATATTATTGGCTGGGATACATTGGGTGAAATGATTCCAATCATTGAAATGATAAACAACTCATTTGTCGATCCATCTCTGTCAGCATCCGACTACGAAACGCCTTATAGATCGACGTTATTCCCTCGTATACAAAAAGTCGTCACAGGAATATTGGATTGTAAAACTAATGAAGAATTATTGGCTCAAATCATAAAACACTATCCACATATAGAAAAAAAGCAGCAACATGGTGACTTCAACTTATTTGGACATGTAAACTTCAACGAAGGTAACGTCTTCAACATTTTCTATTTACAGGTCCCTAAGGAATTAGGTGTTGCTAAATGGTTAGACAAGTCTATAAGTATGTCTCAGAATAACTCTCCAGTACTATTGTGGTCTATCATCGGACTACTCGAAACAGATTCCTTGGATGGACAAACTTTAATTGCTGTAGATTTTTCGCCAGATGGAACCGGAGTAGATGCTTTTATTACTCATTTTGCAGGAATACACGGATCTGCGTTCTATCATAATCTCGAAGAGATCATCACATTGAAGTTGACTTCTTCCTCAGAAGGAAATCATATAGAGCTTCAAGATTGCTTCCACGAAAAGGCCATCATTTTGGATGGTTACGAGCAAAAATATACATCGAATTCAGATATGGTATCTTCAATTACTAAATTAATCGAAGATTTTTCTGGTATTAAAGTGATAAGTACAGATACAGCAGGTTTACATATACAGAATAGTCATTTATGGACGTTTGATGGATACGATTTGAATAATTTCACTATTGCGTTGAGTTATCAAGAAGGATCTGAAACACAAGATGTGAAATTGAAAATTTGGGAAAGGTACTTTACTGTTTTAGAGGTATTATCCACTCAGTCATTGACCTCTCAACAGAAACTCAAACTCCGCACCATTCAGAAACTGCTCGAAGAGTTCATCGAACTATACGAAGATACATCTGAGATTCAAACCATATTTGATTTCAGGATCTATCTTGAATCGCAAGACTTTGAAACGTTACGAGATGAACTCAGAAACTACTGGAGTGCTTTGTTGAATCATCATCAACAAGAAGGCACTCTCATTCCTTCTGAAGCAACAGCTTTATTCACCAAACTGTCGAAGGTATTATGAACGCTGTAATCTATCTTATTTTCACGACATAAATTACGTCAGCTGTCTCTGCATACTTTAACTACAAGAAAATCAAAACAACGTCGAAGTGTGTCATCATCTAAAATCATTGGTTTAATCCAATTTATCTAATATTCAAAGGTCTAAACCCTCTCCATTGAAAGACACCACTGACACTACAAACGACCGTTCAAGTCATACCCCGACAAGAAGTCCCACAGGATGTCACTGGGATGTTGTCCGTCAATCGGCTCATCAAACCAAATATGACCACCCCCTTGAATTGTATACAACAGGACTGAACTGTCCTCCGCACCACCGGTGTACGAGTCCAATGTGACTTGACCGTCGTTGAAGGTAGTTGTGTTCGGTATGGTCTCCGTAATCTGATTGTGGGCTACCCAAAAGTCAATGACACTCGCAACGGATTGAAAATCTGAACTCCCGTCGTAAGGCAGTGCGTCATCAGCAGTTCCGTGAAAGTGGATGACGGGCGTATAGTCTGTTTCAATGCAGGTTCCCTGGAGCATGATGCCAGACATGATTCCAACTGCGGCAATCTCACTGCCGAGTGTACAGGCCAAGCCATAGGCCATCATCCCGCCATTTGAATACCCGACTGCATAGGTACGAGTGGTGTCTATAGAGTGATTGGCACTAATATCGGCAATCAGCTGCTGGGTAAAGTAGACATCGTTGTCATTCATATTGGTGGATCCGTCGTCCCCTGGGTCCCATTCTGTACCGCCCTTTGCTCTGGCGACCCCTTGAGGGTAGGCAACGATAAACCCATTGGCATCCGCTTGAGAAGACAAATCAGAATCGCCGTCTCCAAAATCACTCCCACTGCTGAACATCTCTGCGCACCCACCGTTTCCATGGAAACTAAGGACCAATGGATACTCTACAGTGGCATCATAATCAGATGGCAGGTGTACAATGTACTCTCGGGTAACATCTCCATCGGTAATCGTGTGGTAGCCCTCTGCAGATGCATTGTCGCAGGTGGCGTCGCCACCGTCTCTTGCACAGCCGAATGAGTGAAGTGCCAATGATAGGCCGATCAGTGCTGGAAATTGTCGTCTTACATACATCGTTTGTCTCTCGGTGAATGGTTATCAATCAGGTTTCCTAACGGAATCATGGACTGGTATCCCTAATTTATTGAAGAGACCTCATTTAGTAGACCCAAAAATCATTCAGATCATTAAATTATCGAGCGTCAGTCACTGATATACTGCCCGCCAAATATCGGACAATGAGGTGTGATTTGCGTCTCCAACCGTCTCAAGTAGTTGAATATCTTGAGTAGAGAGCGTTACTTTGGCATCCCAAGACACAACCAGCTGATTTGACGGCGTTTCATATGGTGGTCTTCTATTCGAGTGCACAGGTTGACCGCACTCTTTGGAGATGTCTTCCAATCGATCCCAGCCTTCCTTGTCTTTGAAGAAATTGCCTTGACCATGGTGTGCCATCCACAGCCAATCCCCTTCATCAGGCGGGGTATCCCCTAGCCAAACAGGCAATCCCAAATGAGACCACATCGATGCCGTGACACCAACTGTCGCGGTCTGTTTAGCGATGATCTGGGTTCTAAATCCTTTCAATGTTCGGAGCATATCCAATCCGCATCCCGAGCCAGCATCCAAATCGACAATCCATCGCTGGGGTACATCGATGCCTGCAATGATCGCAAGTCCCTCTTGTACAAACGTTCCAGAGGTGTGCACTTCCAGTCGCTTAAACATCCCATGATTGACCCAGTGAACCAAGTGATGAAGCATCGGTTCTATTTCTGGATGCAAAAACGACTCCCCCCTCCAGCCGACTGACACGGTTTCAAACTGCCATTTGGAGCGTTCGAGGGAAGCCGTGATGCGACGCAGTTCATCAAACCCCATGAAGCCCCTACCAAAATCAACGAGTCCTTCATCTCTAAATCGCGTCCAATTCTTTGCTGTGGGAGTGTCATCACAGTTTCGTGTCAGATCGGTCCAGCGTTTGTGAGGCGTTGCATTGGCTTCCCAATCTGAATGGGACACATCGGAAAACTCGAGAATCAATTTTCCATCTGGAATGGGTTTCCAAGATTGAATCTTAGACCATATTTTCCTTTCAAAACCACCTTGCATCAACCCCCCTGCTCGTTTGATCAGACCTGCACTTGAATCAGACTCTTGCCGCAAGTAGCAAGTCTGTACACAGGGTGTAGTACATTTTTTAACCACCTGACGACGGTGACGAACGGCTTCAGAGTTCCACAACTCTTGCAAAGAATGATCTCGAACGGAACCAAACGATCCATTTAAAAAATCGAGTTTTCCATCACACATGATGGCCTGACCGTCCGCATTGATGTAAAACTCTTTCCACCCCGACCAACATGGTGCATCAAGAGGAGTCAATCCTTCTCGGTAATAGGACGGAATATTGCGAAGTTCCCGCTCGGAGTTTTGTAAGAAGCCATGCTCTCGTTTCATCTGTAGTAGTTGCCTACAAACCGTCTCGAGTTGCTCAAAATCTTCCGACTGAAACCATAGTTCATTGGCAGTTTGGGTATCTTCTTCGGCACGAAACAGGTTCAAGACTTGCACACCATCAAACCCCAGTCGTTGAAACCCTTCAAGAGTTTCGATGTAGTGTTCTACATTTTGACGGTGTAAGATGCTGTTCACCAGCATTTTTCGCTTGGAGTTTCCAGCTTCGGCATCGGCTTCTCGAATTGCAGTATAGCCTCTGATCGCTTTATCGTACATTCCAGTACCGCGAATGGCATCATTGCTTTCCCGATTGCCGTCTAAGGAAATGTTGAGGTGTAGTCGGTCTGATGGAATACGGGCCAGCATTCTAGCACGTCCCTTGCTGATCAGAGTTCCGTTGGTGGTAATGGTGACGTAGAATCCTTTGCTGACTGCATAGAGGAGAATCTCTTCTAAATCTGACCGCATAAAGGGTTCACCACCCAATGGGTTGAACACCTCCACACCCCACTCCGATGTCTGATCGATGATGCTTTTGATCTCATCTAAACTTAGCTCGGGGGCATCGTAGCAAGTCGTACACATCGTGCACGTCAGATTGCATCTCAACGTCAAATTGAGACTAATGCGATCTGGTCTCGCCCAGCCTTTGTTGAGTCTACGGGAGAGATGCATACGTACATCGCGATGAAGAGCATACCAAGTATCCATATACTAGATTTTAACCCATCTAGAAGAGATGAGGGTAATCCATATCTTTTTGTTGATGCATCAGCTCTTGTTTCCTCAGAATTTAAGATGCTCTACTCCAGCAGCACCAAACGAAATCCAAGATAGGAATCTCGTGACCCTTTGCTCCCAGTTGCCGCGTAACTCGCGTCCAATCCAGTAAGGTTGGTATAATACGCACCACCCACATAAATATTCCAACTGGAGTCTGAATTCGATGTACAAGTTGGGTCGGTGCCGTTTATCGGCACTTGAAAAAACAAGCCACAAGAAAAGGCAACATCGTCTGTCCACTCATAGACATTTCCAAACGTGTCAAAGATGCCGGCAGAATTAGCCGTCTTTTGTGCAACTTCTTTGGTGCCGTAAGGTCCCTGATTGCCAAACCAAGCATAGTCACTTGCCTCATTCGCGGTCCATGAACCAGGTGTTAGCCCCTGAGTGGCTGCAAAGTCCCATTGTGCTACCGATGGTACGATAAAGCCATCGCAATCGTAGTGCCCCATATCCAAGGTGCAAGAAACGGACGTCCCTGTTCCTGTGCACGTATAGCATTGGGTTCGACTTTCATTGAAATAGATGTTGTATAAACGGGTCATTTCATTCGCGTAGTCTTGCGCCATATGAAGACTCGCACCATATGCTGGATAGTCGTCACCCACGCCATACGATCCTGAAGAGTCGGAGGTGGCAATTCCATCGTATGAGTTGTACCCCATCACCTGATAATACATCCCCTGCGTTACCTCTGTCGTCATCATGTAATAGTTTTGCGTTAGCGTGTAGCCATCCGGGTCTGTGCCGGCCTCAATCAATGCCAAATCCACAATCTGATTGTTGCCCAGTAAGAAGGTTCGATCACACTCTCCAAAGCCACACACATCTGCAATGCCGTCCCCATTCAAATCTGGCCCATCGATGCCGTCACAATTCTGATCAATTCCATCGATGGTTAAATCATACAAATTGGGACTAATGGCCGCGTCGTTGTCGTTGCAATCGTCTGCCGTTAAGACTCCATCGCAATCCCCATCTTCTGCCGTCGTCAGCGAATTCGGATCTGTGTCATCACAATCATTGCTGGATATTGTCCCATCACAATCGGCATCGACAGAGGTTCCCAACAAGGATGCATCTGTATCATCACAGTCATCACCCAAGCTAGAATATGGTTCGTTCACATACGGATCATATCCAATCGGTTGTTCACACGAGTACACATCCCAAATCGAAGAAGCCCCGTACCCATCCCCATCTTGGTCCAAATACCAGATGTCGTCAGCAGAGTAAACCAAGTCAGAATCTTCTTCATCGGTGTACCCATCACAATCATTGTCTGCACCATCGCAGATTTCTATAGCAGTTGGATCACCTGCAGCGGAGTTCTCATCGTCGCAGTCGCCATCTTCTAGGGTCAGTCCATCCCCATCGTAGTCAAGATTTGCACAGTCGATATTGGCGGCTTTCGGCGTTCCGAAGTCTCCATCGCCATACACAATACTTCCCGCACACCAAAATCGAGCGGCATCATTGTCTGTTTCATCTGTAGCCACTGGGGAAAGACTTAGACTGACGCCATCAAATGTCCCCCACGAAAATCGATCATAGGATACCGCATCGACCACACCGTTTGAATTGCTGAGCGTCAGAGAGTCAGTCTGTCCCAGTATCAATGCAGAGGCTAGCCATGGTACATCCACAGCTGGCAACCCTCCATTCACCGTTGTCGCTGCTCGATTTGCAAAGAGTCCGTATCGATTGGGTCCCAACCATGAGTTGGAGGAGACCGTAAACCCTGCATCGTTGCTCGATGCAACATCAAGTCCATGCAACTGGATGACACCACCACTTAGATTCTTGACTTCAAACCACTCTCCTCGTACGTCTAGGACCTGAACCGGATTGTGTAGAATTTCTGTGAGTACCAGATCTCCAGCATTCAATTCAGTTCCCAAGTACATCGGAAGATTTGCAGATCCTGGAGTGCCATAATCACCTTCTCCATACGAGTTTTGTCCCGAATACCATCGCAGATCAGAGTCATTGATGGTTGCATCCAAATCATCACCATCTAGTGAAAAGGATCGGCCGGACTCAACCGCCGAAAGATCCCTCGACCAACTGACCGAATCCAATACCAGACCGCTGAACTCAATGCTTAAATCATCATTGATACCGTGCCTGATGGAAGCACTGGAATATAAGCCGT
This sequence comes from uncultured Pseudomonadota bacterium, assembly GCA_937911635.1. GTDB lineage: Bacteria > Myxococcota_A > UBA796 > UBA796 > UBA796 > CAJWHX01. Next base: position 8,287 of record CALDQI010000702.1, read on the forward strand.
CGTATTCGACTCCCCCATTTCCGGTCGAACTGGTTGCCAAAACGGCGTAGGCACCACTTTCCAACACAAACGAGTTTTGAAACTGTACAGTTCCATCATTTCCTGAATTCAGTTCCAAACCATTTAGGTCTACCGATTCATTTCCAGCATTGTAAATTTCAATCCATTCTCCGGAGGAGTCATACCTCGACATGGTGGGAGAGTGCATCACCTCTGTGATCACCAAATCGCCAGACTGAAGGTCTGAGAGCAAGGCAAACTGGGTGACGTCTGGAACCTCTGGTTGAGTGAAGTACCCTTCGCCTTGTGCTATTTCTGGGGTCTCTCCGTATATATTCGGAGGCTTTTCATCGACACATCCAAATATCATCGCAATGTAGATCATAACTGTGCTCCCATTCTCAACACCTGTACCAAGTATATCGAAATATCAATGGTTTGAGATCTTTGTATACGCTGTTGCAAATCTCCATCAACACCTGCTCAGATGATACTCAGATTCATCGAACCCAAAAGAACACGGTCTCTGGATAATCACTGGCACAGGTCGCATCCGAATAGCTGCAGCTGGTTGGACCGCCAATATCTTGTGAATACGCATCATCCGTATATGTAGTTCCATTTTCCAATGCGCCCAATCCAAGGTCTGCTTCCATAGGATCATCCGCCTCATAAAAGCTGATAATCCCAGACGTGTCGCCACTATCATCGGTTTTGGCAATCGCGATCCGACTACTGGCATTGAGTCCTAAATTCGGACTGGTGTCGATCTGGTTGTTCCAATTCGGTTCTAGACCCCAATTGGGATGATTGGTGAACTGAACAGTACATGCCTGATAATATGTCGCCGAACTAGATGGAAACGAAGATAAAGCCTGAGCAAAGTAATCCGCCAGGCTGTTTCCGCCAATGCATCCAGCATCGGTGTGTACATAGTCTGTAGGATTCAGATGATCGTTCAACAAGAAGTCTTCGACGACCATCCTGTACCACAATTCAGATTTTGCATCCGCACCATCATTCAAATTGGTCGTGTTTCCAAAATTGTTGTATCCAACCCAATTGGCCGCAGAATTAGCCCAACTGCGAGCGTCTTGATTGGTGAATTTGCCCACCAAGGTCCAACCGCCACCAGCCAAACTCATGTTGCAATAGGCTGTAATCGCACCATTCCCATCCGGGTCTATCCAATACATGCCATCTTGATAGGTTGGATTTTCAGTGTGAATCTCATCACAGGACAATGCTGCACATTCGTAGTCCAGTCCATACAGTGCTGGATCGTCATCAGCAACGCCACTGCAATCTGAATCGACGCCATCACAGGCTTCTATCGCACCTGGGTTGATATCGATGTCGGCATCATTGCAATCCAAATCGTCTGCGCTGTATCCAGTCGGTAACGCACAGGCGATGGTTGTAGAAGCCGCATCTCCATATCCATCCTGATCCCCGTCTAGATACCAAACCGTACCGGTATTCAAATCCACACCCGAGTCAGCATCATCGATATCACCATCACAATCATTGTCGATACTGTCGCAGATTTCTACCGCCAAGGAATTAATGGTTGCATCTAGATCATTGCAATCTGTATCATCGGAAACATACCCATCGGGGGCATCACAGGACACTGTTTGAAATCCGGCATCCCCAAAAGTGTCTCCATCGTGATCCAAATACCACACAGAAGCATCAATGGCGGATGATTCATCCACTTGTCCATCACAGTTGTTGTCAGCACCGTCACACTGCTCAGCCGCATCCGGATTGATATCAATGTTGGAATCATCACAATCACCGCTGTCTGTACTATACCCTGTAGGGGCGGTGCAGGTCAATACAGTACTTGTATTGCTCCCATATCCATCTGTATCGAAGTCCTCGTAGAAGGTGTCCATCGTAAGTGGATCGGTATCACTGTCTGCATCATCGATGTCACCATCACAATCATTGTCAAGTCCATCACAAATCTCAGAGCCACCTGGAAAGGCCGACGTGCTCAAATCATTACAGTCTGTTGAGTCAGCAACATATCCACCGGGCTGATTGCAGGATAGCATGGGATACGAACTGTCCCCAAAAGTGTCTCCATCGTGATCCAAATACCACGTCTGAGCACCCACTAAACTGGAATCATTGTCGTCAATGTCTCCATCACAGTCATTGTCAACATCATCACATATCTCCGTCGCGTCTGGATTGATCGCAATGTTTGCGTCATTGCAGTCAGTCGCATCAAAGACGTACCCTGCAGGAGGAGCACAGGCCTCAGCAGTGAAATTCACATCCCCAAATCCATCTCCATCATCATCCAAGTAAAAGACGAACACATTGGCTGCGGAGTCCTCATCCACTTCACCATCACAGTCATTGTCGACTTCATCACACAACTCTACAGCACCCGGAAAAGAGTAGGCATCTTGGTCGTCGCAATCTCCGCCCTCGGACACATAGTCATCCGGAGCATCACACCCCGCCACAGATACACTAGAGTCTCCAATACCGTCCCCATCCGCATCCAGATAAAATTCAGCCGTGACCTCTTCATCAATATCCCCATCACAGTCGTTATCGACATCATCACAGAACTCTATTGCACCCGGAAAAGAGTAGGCATCTTGGTCGTCACAGTCGTTGCCGTTGGGCACATACCCCTCCGGAGAATCACAAGCCATTTGAGTATCACTCTCATCTCCAAAGCCGTCGCCATCAGCATCGATGTAAAAGAGATCTTGTACTTCTTCGTCGATGTCACCATCACAGTCGTTGTCCAAACCATCGCACAGCTCTTCCTTTCCGGGATGAACGTTGGCATCGTTATCATCACAGTCATCTTCGATGTAGCCATCTCCATCTGCGTCCAACGTGACCTGATCGTCTTCCACTTCTTCAATGGGCTTGGTCTCACTTCGACATCCAAACACCGCACTCATCAACAAAATCAGTCTCATCATTCCCCCTTTTACACCCGTGGTGTACTCTCTATTGAGCCTCCTTAGAATACTACAACTTGAATGGAGACGGATCAGAATTTTGAAGAAAGACTTTTATATTGAGCAACATTACAGATTACTCAGTCCAATGAATATCTTTGAACCGAGCCAATATCTTATCAATTGTGTATGATATAATTTTGATAGACCGGTCGGTAGAGGTATCCTATGACAGACAAAAGACTGTCCAAAGAAGAAAAGAAACAAATCGAAGACATCGCCAATCTATCTGAAACAGAGAAGAAACAAGTCGAAAAGATAGCAGAAATCGTCAAGATGTTTCGCCAAATCATCAATGAAGCAGGGGCTGTAGAAAACAACTTCTATCTACAATACCTCCCTGCCAAATCGATAGACGGAATGCGTTCCTGGCTCTGGATTCCCTTTGAGAACATTCTAGAACCAGAAGAAGCGTTACGCTTTAAAAGACTGAGGATACTCCTAACAGACCCCATCGATGTACTGCTGGACGTTTCCAAGAAGGCAACTTCACAAGAGGAATACCTGAGTATTTTGATAGAAAAGTTCAAATGGCAATTAGACGACTCGACACAAATCCACCGATTGGCCTACAACTTGCTCAGCCGTCTGTCCTACGACAAAAAACGGATTGAACAAGCAATCTCGGTCATCATCACCACCGTCAGTCAGTGGGATGCAAAAGCCATGACCGTCCACAAAGAACTCTTACGGGTCTGAAGACCCGGCGATCAAACCATCACCCACTCCGAAATCATTCCGATGCGACTAGATACTGAAAAGAGCCGCCTGTTTGCATGCTATTATCCATGGGGCGGAAATTATGCGGAAAGACTGCAAGAATTCCTCACCGAGAAGGGGATTGAGTGGTGTGAAGACCCACGCACAACTGGCAGTGACTGCTACGGGATGTTCATTGCCGGAAAAGAGGGCAACCTAGATAAGGCTGTAGAACTGCTAGACAAGTGCGAAGCATCTTTCCAAGAGCAGTTCAATTACGGCACTGAAGAGTTTGATGAAGATGCCTATTGGGAAGCCGTTTCTGAGGCTAGATGGAACCTTGACTTCTCGGAACTGGGCGTAATTGATATCAGTACCGACTGGAAGCACCTAGAAACGTACGACCACGCTGAAGCACTACTTCAAATTGGCATCGAGATGACCCAACATCGCTCGGAAACATTGGAACTGGAGTTGTTTACGTTGGAAGCTCAACGATAACGATTACCTAATTAGGTGAAATTTACCTAGATTACACATTGGGTAAACAAGCAGAAAAAAGTTTTTAAAAAGTGCGTTTTTTTTGCTCGAATTTCAGTTTCAAAATTCTCCATCTGATAAATTAATGGTACGACCTAACATTTTGACATGTCAAAAAATGACTCCTATCGGCATTATCCTTCGTTTTTACCAAGGCATTTAGTATCCGATCAGTATTCGAGTCGTCTACACATTTTCGGCTGTCAATTGACCGACCGTATCGAAATATTTTTTTCGCTTCATGTACTGCACATGAAATTTCACGATGCAATTGCATCATCACACCTAAAAAGGAGTATTGTCATGCCCACAATTTGGACAGACATTATCGCCGCAGCTAAGTCTCGTGGCATCAACCCATTCACAACCCCCTTCAAACCCATCGACCTTGGATTGCGATCTTCAGATTATGGCTCATTTTCTGACTTTTGTGACTCTACAACCACAACATCAGGCAAATGGAATCACCATATTGTCTTGAAAGTTGTCGAATTTACCAAATCAGGTAGACCTCTACGTTATGTATTGTTGCCAGTCAAAGGGTAAACGCATTCTAAATTTACGCCCACGAGATTTCTTCCGTGGGCTTTTTTTGTTTTTTCAGCCATGCCTGAACGAACTCTAACTTCCCAAATGCGTTACCATATGACATGCACACTATTCTAACAGTCAGTCTTATGTCCCTATGTACGCCCACCGCTGAAGCCGCCACGTACGACCCTGACCTCACTTGGCGTGTTCTGGAAACCGAGCACTTTGACATTCATTTCCACGGTGGTGAAGAGCAACTCGCAGAAGAGATGGGTCACCTTGTTGAAGAAGTCTATACCGAGATGACTGCGGAACTGGACTGGGTACCCAAAGGCTCTACGCAGGTTGTGCTACTCGACAATACGGACTCGGCAAACGGATACGCCACGTATCTTCCACGAAACACCATCGTTATTTATGTGACCGCCCCGGAGGGTACATCTACGCTCTCTTGGTACGAAGATTGGAACGATGCGATTTTCACCCATGAATATACGCACATTTTGCATCTCGATACTATTGAAGGCTTACCGGCTGTTGCACGAGCCATCTTTGGACGCGTAGCAATGATGAATGGACTATCCCCCAATTGGATCGTTGAAGGTCAGGCGACCATGCAAGAAACCTGGCAAAGCAACATGGGCCGCGGCCGGGCACCCATCCCAGACATGATCAAACGAACTGCGACGATTGAAGACCAGTTCCCGCCTCTGGGCAACATGGATGGATATCAGACCACCAATCCCGGTGGGAATCTTCGGTACCTCTTCGGTCAGGATTTCATGAATTACATCGCAGAGGAAACCCACAACCAAGTGTGGACAGAATGGAACCACACCTATGGTGGGGGTATACCCTATTGGCTTCCGGCGAAGAAGGTCCTCGGCAAACGGTTTCCGGAGTTCTACACCGAGTGGAAAGCGTCGATGGAAGATCGATACGCCAAGCAGATTTCGGAAATCGAAGCAATCGGCATCACGGAGTATACACTGCTGAGTGACGAAGGACGGAACTGCGCCTTTGCTCACTATGCCCCCGACGGCTCAAAGATGGTCTACTCCTGCTTTTCACTGGAAAATGGGTCTTCTGTGTACATTGCAGATCCAGACGGCAATGAAGAACATGTGGAGATTGCAGGTGTATTTGGACGAAACTTCGGCTGGCGAGCAGATGGACGAGCCTTTGCCTATTCTGCGATGCGCACCGTCAATCGTTTCAACCTCTACAGCGACGTTTATCTTCACAATGTCGGGGGGTCGACGACCACACTCACACGTGGAAAACGGGCTAGAGACCCAGAGTTCTCTTTGGATGGTTCATCGCTGTTGGTGGTCACCAATGAAACCCAAAACAACCAACTGAAACGACTGCGCATCGATCAGCGGATGAGCCAGCTGACTGAACACACAGACCACACCCAATACTCGACACCCAAATACAGTCCCGATGGACAATGGATTGCGACCTCGATGTGGCACCAAGGTCGGCGAGACCTCTGGATTTTGGATGCCGATGCCAATCCTGTACGGCAACTCACCAACGATTGGGCATTGGACACCGAACCCCGGTGGTCCCCCGATGGACGCACTTTATATTTCTCCTCTGACAGAACCGGTATCTACAACATCTTTGCGATCGATTTGGAAACGGAAACGCTCTATCAAGTCACCAATGTACGAACGGGTGCTTTTACCCCCAGCATCAACCATGCCGAAGACACCTTACTATTTACCGTTTATCATCATTGGGGATACGGCATTGCTCAAATGCCCATCGATCGGAACCAATGGATTGAGGTGGCAAGCATCACACCTGAGGCAGAAGACGCTCTCCATACAGTTCATCTGATACCCGAATCCTTGAAAGACTTGCCCAAAGGTGATGCTTGGACTGCACCCGATGAAGATCTAGATTGGTGGCAATGGCGCGCAAAATTTACTGAGCAAAAAGCAGGTAATCTTAGTGTTCCAGCCCATCCTTCACTTACAGCACATTATCCTGGACTCAGTGGTGTTGGAGGTCCATTATTTGGACTGACTGAGCAAGACCCAACGTTGCCTATGCCCCATAGACCAGCCTACTTTGGTGAGTTTGAAGACGCCAATCTATTTGAGGGTCCAAACTCCGGTCCAGACATCCAAGATGACACTCAAGTGGATGAGGAAAACAAGGAAGAATCAGACTATCCTTTCACCTTTCCAGTTCGGCGATATGAAGTCAAAGACACCCTATTCCCGCCGACCTTCTTGGCGCCCAGTGTATTTCAAACTGGATTTGGCTATATGGGTGTACTCTCTACATCCAGTGTCGACACCTTAAAAAGACAACTCTATGCCGCCAACGTGTCTTATCGAACGGACTCTCAGTTTTTTGGCTGGGGAGCATCGTATCTCTACAACAAGTGGATCCCGGTGATCAGCACTGGGATCTACTCAACAACCGTACCCTATGGAAGCATCTACACCTACAACGGTGCTCCAGAAGACGGCGGAACCTGGATTCCAAATCTAGAGAACACCGGTCTTCGCTATTGGGACAAACGCCTCAATGCCTATGCTCAAGTCACCTATGCCCATACGCTAAGGCATTCCTTCTTTGGCCGATACGAATACTCACATCGAACCCCTTGGGTGTCATCAGGAGACGGTTACAGCAATCAAGGATTGCCAAATGGTGCCTACAGACCCTACTTACCCACTCGAGGTGTCATCGCTGGCTTAGGTGGAGGTTGGCGGTATGTCAGAGCACGTTCCTACGCTCGAGCCATCTCTCCAGAAGATACACGGTTGCTATCGGTGGTGGGACGCATACAAGCGCCTTGGCTTGGGGCTTACACACTCGACGACACCGACCAGCCCATCTCTTTTACCCGTGTGCAACTCACAGCGGAATGGCGTGAATACACCGGACTGCCTTGGGGAGACAACCACGTTCTCGCCACCAAAATGGCGGTGGGTTTTTCATCTGGAGACGCTCAGCGCTACGGGTCCTTCAGACTCGGGGGCTCTTTTGGAGAAAGTGGGTACTACACTCTACCTGACGAATGGAGAGCTCTACGTGGTTTCGACCCCGCCAGTGTTTCAGGCGATGGCTACTACCTAGGCGCAGTGGAATATCGCATGCCGCTATGGTGGATTGACTGGGGATACAACGTCACACCACTCTTCCTGCGCTCACTCTCTGGTGCTGTCTTCACCGACTTCGGGATGGCCTACGACGCCATTGACCAGTTGAATCAAGCACCGCTCATGGGTATGGGTGCAGAACTTCGAATGTCCACCGTCGTTTCGTGGGGTGCTCCACTGAGTTTCCGTGGTGGCTATGCATTCGGACTCAACGGCGGTGTTCCGATTGGTAGCATCGAGGGATTTTACGCTTGGTTGGGCAGTAGTTTTTAGCGACTCAATCATTTTTCAATTTGCGACATAAAGCCACAAACAAAGACCGAATATTCCTTCAATTCTCGTCTAATATTGATATGATAGACCCAACAAACAGACTCCCACTGTGAGGTGCCCATGAAAACCAAAATCCCACCGCATCGTCTAGAAGGTGCTTTCCTCGGGCTCGCACTCGGTGATGCCTATGGTAGAACACTCGAATTTGTGAGTGGTGAAGCCGTTCGGCAAAACGCGGTCCTCATCGATCCAAACACCTTCATGTGGTCGGAAGAAACCCACATCTCACTCTATGTTGCCGATGCCGTACTGCAGATGCCGCAAAGCAAATTTGATGCAGACCAGTTTGGTCACTTGATTGGCAGCTATTTGACCACTTGGCTAGACGACCCTCTGATGCCTTCCACCAATCCTGGCAATACCACTTTGGCTGGCGTACACAACTACAAGGACATCAAAGATTGGAAGCACAGTGGCGTAAAAACAGGCGATGGATCCGCCGCAATCACCAGACTGTGCCCTCTGGCTCTAGCCTACGCTGGAACTGTTTTGGATGAGGCTGCACAAATTGCCGCACAAATCACCCACGCACACCCCAATGCAAAGGCGGCAGCTTTTTCGACAGTTCGCTTGCTTCGCGGGGCTCTAATGCAAGGGTCTTTATCTGAAGAGGATATTGAAGTCGTGAT
>CALDQI010000703.1:0-1261 GCA_937911635.1 uncultured Pseudomonadota bacterium
AGAGAGAGTACGATTGGCAACAATGGAGCAGCAGCGATGGACCGTCGAAGATATTCAAACCTTGTATGATGACATTCTAGAAGATTGGAAAAGCAATACCAGTTTTAGTGGAGACACGCATCCCAACCCGTGGACTCTAGGTCGATATGGAGAGGCAAGACTCTCCCCTTTTGAAAAGGACATACCCAAGCTCGCACTCTATGGTGGTGGTAAACGACTCATTCACCCAAAGCCGATCGTAGATCTAGAAATTGCATTGATGGAAGCCTTCTTTTGGTATCCACATACACCGCCAGCATGGTTCCTATCACACATGACTCATTCGGAAGATTACATTCGTTTTACAGCATCTAAGTTGTCATGTTTATCGAACGCGTTACGCAGTGATGCAGGCACTAAACTGCCGATTGAGGAAGCGGTGCAGTGGCATATTTCCACATGCCCGCTACTCAAGTAACATCAAATTTGTTGGATAACTTATGCACATCTCCAGTCTTTCTACTGGTCATCCGCCACATCGATATGATCAAGAGCAACTTCTAGAAGCCATCAAACGCATGTGGATGAACACTCACCACAATCCTCGTCGTGTGGAGCAACTTCACAGGGCTGTTCAAGTAAAAGAACGATTCTTGGCACTTCCGATGGATGCCTATGAAAACCTCTCGGGATTTACAGAGTCGAATGATCACTTCATCCAAGTTGGTACAGACGTAGCTGCAGACGTTGTGAGCAGAGCCCTTGCAGATGCAAACCTAATTGCAACGGATGTCGATGCCATTTTCTTCGTCTCCGTTACGGGTGTGGCAACCCCTTCCATTGATGCAAAATTGTGCAATCGACTGGGGTTTCGTCCGGACATCAAGCGCATCCCTATTTTCGGTCTGGGTTGTGTGGCCGGTGCAGCTGGAATGGCTCGGGTCTACGATTATCTAAAAGCCTATCCTGAACACGTGGCGCTGTTGGTCAGTGTTGAACTTTGCTCACTGACCTTACAACCGCAAGATCTCTCGATCGCCAATCTGATCGCCAGTGGATTGTTCGGAGATGGGGGTGCTTGTGTGGTTGGAGTTGGCAATCAACATCCTAAGGCGTCGCATCCCGGACCAAAAGTACTCGGCTCTCAAAGTCGATTGTATCCCGATACAGAAGATGTCATGGGATGGAAAATTGGCAGCGATGGTTTTGAAGTCATTCTAAAGGCGACTGTTCCGCAGTTGGCTGAAGCTCACCTGCAAGCCGATGTCGATGGGTTCTTGAA
>CALDQI010000704.1:0-1361 GCA_937911635.1 uncultured Pseudomonadota bacterium
TACACAAGAGATTCTTTTCACCGGAATGGAGGCTTTTAGGAAACGATATCAAACGACCTTTTCAAATCCAAAATTGCATTGTCATCTGTTGAATCGAATAGAGCAAGACAATATAATTATCGATCATGAAGAAGTTTCGGGTATTACAGAAGAAGTGGTGTATGCAATCGCCGCATACCAAATCGAAAATGGGCTCATAAAGCAGGTGACCTTTTATTGATGGTGGTTTTAGTGCCGATAGATATTCATCAAATTGTGGAAACTGCTCAATAAAAATCGTACACTATATAGAAGAATGTTGGAGTACGTATGAGAAACTGTGTAGTATTTGGTCTATCGGTACTGTTGTTGTCGTGTACTGGCGGAAAAGAGATGAGTATTCAAGTGGGTAATGACGCTCCTGACCTCAGTATCATTTCACCGCTTGAAGGTGCTGAATTTAATGAGTATCAGTTGATTGAGTTCGTTGGACGAACGACGGACTTAGAAGATGCCGAAGTGGATCTGGACGTGATTTGGTTCTCGTCGGTTGATGGTGAGCTCCACACTGAGAACCCTGATGAAGAAGGCAATGTGTATTTTGCCACTTCAGATTTAACGCCTGGTGATCATGCGATTACGTTAACCGTGACAGATTCACAGGGATTGACTTCAAATACTTCGATTTCCATCTCTATCGAAGGTCAAGAAGATGCCCCTACATTGGAGTTGCGATCACCTGTGCAGAGCACGGGAGAGGAAGATGTCTCGATGACCTTTCAAGTGGCTGTGGATGATGTACAAGATGCCCCTGAAGATTTGTTGGTTTCATTTCAATCCGATGTAGATGGAGAGTTTTGCGCTCCGGTACCGGACTCAATCGGTGTAGCAGGCTGTGAGTCAACGTTGACAGTTGGTGTACACCAACTTTCGTTCTCCGTGATGGACTCTCATGAGTTTACCACATCTGAATCTCTAGAGTTAACCATATATCCCTCTTCACAAGTAGACAACGACTTCGATGGGTATACCGAGGAAGAAGGGGATTGTGATGATACCGTTCCAACAATCAATCCTGATGGGGTTGAAGTGCACAATGGAATCGATGATGATTGCGATCAGTTAATCGACGAAGAGACCGAGGCTTACGATGACGACCAAGATGGGTTTACTGAGCTTCAAGGCGATTGTGACGATGCCAATTTTGACGTCTATCCAGGCGCCCAAGAAGAGTGTGATGGTGTTGATCAAGATTGCAATGGGGTGATCGATAATGACACAGAATGCTTTGATGATGATCAAGATGGGTTTACCGAAGACGATGGGGATTGTGACGACTACAACGCAAACATCAATCCCATTCAGGTAGAGACATACAATTC
>CALDQI010000705.1:0-2917 GCA_937911635.1 uncultured Pseudomonadota bacterium
GATATCGAGCATCCCTAGTCTCCCATGATGATTCATTCAGATATTCTGAATAATGGGTTCAATACGATCAATGGACTCAATATAATGAACCGCATCAAAATGCCATCCAACAAGAAAAAACGTCTATACAAGATGCTGAAGCATTTGGGAAACCCAAAGGAGCGTTGGTGGAATATTGATACCGCCGTAATGTCTCATGAGAAGTGGCAAGATATTTTTGAGAGACCACTTAATATTTCAGCGGCTGGACTATCGGAAGTTGGTGTACGACGTTGGGTGGATGGCTTGCACTCAATAGGGTTCGACAAGGAACGTACTTATTGGCTCGGTGTCTATGATGATGTGTGCCTGCCACTTGTGGAACGGGTCATGGAACAGGCTCAGCAGGGTGGATTTGGTCTCAAAACGCTCTCATCAGTCTATGTTGGTTCTCGTAACTTTCCAGTGTGGACCGATTGCTGGATTTCTCCATGTGGAGTAGCTGTATTCACGGAGGCTCGTGCTACGGATGATGTGGGTTCACGTTTGCCATCCGTGCTTCGGTCTGCTTTTCGCCCGGCGCCCAGTGTGGATATACCGGCGTGGATGATGGCGGAGTATTATGCTTCACGCTCTGTACACTACGCGGAGAAGTTTGGTTTGTCGATGTCCGAATCTGGTGAGGGCTGGAGTAGAGGGGATGTGACGGAGGGTGTGGATGTTGCTTCATTGCAGGCTGTGTTGTCGAGGGATGGTGCAGGCGTGGGTCGTGGGTTAATTGAGTGGGTGGTTGGAAGGAGAATAATATGAAACGTTTACCAACAGGTATTTATGAACGGATTACTTCGAATGATGTGATGTCTCACTTGTCCACCCTCGATGATTCTATAGTTTCAAAAGTGGAGAGTATTGCAGGTGATGATGTGGCTCTGACATTGACTCAATATTTGATGCCAATTATTCAAAAGAGTTTTGAGTCTTGTAAAGGGGAAAGAAAACTATCGAAACAGACAGACTTATTGAGTCGATTACTCAATCAATGTGGGGGTGTCTTAGAGGACTCAGAAGTCGAATCGTTTAGTGTTTCCGGCGAGCCTAAGATATTGAAAAGTATATCTTCTAGATTGGAATCTGAACCCATACATCCAGATATCCCCATTTCGATGACAGATTTGTTGGTCAATGGTTCGCACGACAGAAGTTTGGGCTCGCAGTTGCGAAAAGAGATCTTGTCTGCAGATCGAATTGATTTATTGTGTTCCTTTTTAAAGTGGTCCGGATTTAGACTTATACAACCGATGCTTCAGAAGTTTTTGGACGCTGGTAAACCACTAAGAGTCCTTACGACTACGTATATGGGAACAACGGAGTCTAGAGTAGTAGAAGAATTGTTGTCGATGGGAGCAAACGTTCGCATTTCTTATGATTCTACGAAAACACGTTTGCATGCAAAGACGTGGTATCTACATCGAAATTCAGGATTCTCTACTTGTTTTTTGGGCTCTTCAAACTTATCCCAGGCAGCATTACTAGATGGTGTAGAATGGAATGTCCGCTTATCAATCGTAGACAACCGAGGTGTTGTACAAAAGATAGCCTCTACATTTGAACAATACTGGCAATCATCAGACTTTGAAGAGTATTCTAGAGAGCGTTTTTTACATCATAAAAAACAGCATGATCTTCAAACATTCTTGCCAAATATTGATATTAAGCCACGTAGTTATCAAGTTGAAATGTTGAATACATTGACAGCTGAAAGACAACAAGGTTTTACTCGGAATCTGCTTGTGGCTGCAACAGGAACTGGAAAGACAATGGTTGCTGCATTGGACTTTAAAAGATTACAGACTGAACGTAAGGTTAAGACTCTTCTTTTTGTGGCTCATCGTAAGGAGATTTTAGAACAGGCCATGGGGACGTATCGTTTGGTCTTGAAACACAATACCTTTGGTGAAATGCTAGGTGCAGGTCATGAGCCTTGTGATTGGAATGTTGTGTTTGCAATGGTGCAAACATTAAAAGGGCGTGTGGGAAATCTACCCAAAGATCACTTTGATGTTGTTGTTGTGGACGAATCACATCACGCTAAGGCCGGAACATACACCACCATTTTAGAACATTTTGAGCCCAAGTATCTCTTGGGGCTGACAGCAACGCCTGAACGAATGGACGGTCAATCAATTATTGAGTTCTTCGATCATCGGATAGCGTATGAAATGCGATTGTGGGATGCTCTCGATCAAGAGGTGCTATGTCCTTTTCAGTATTTTATGTCCAATGTAGATACTCTTGATTTGCGAGGGGTGAAATGGCAAAATGGTGGGTATAACACCGAAGAACTACAGAAGGTTTATACGGGTAATGATCTTTTGTTCAGACAGATTCTTGCTGAGATGAATCGTTTAATTTTAGCTCCAAAAAGAATGCGCTCTCTAGCATTCTGTGTAAATGTAGTACATGCAGAGTATATGGCTCGGAAGTTGACGGAAGCTGGGATATCATCGCTTGCGGTTACTTCTCGATCTCAGGCACAAAGGAACGAGGCTTTGATGAAGCTCCGCCTAGGCGAGATTCAATGTATTTGTTGTGTGGATATGTTCAATGAAGGTGTTGATGTGCCCAATATTGATACAGTGTTGTTTTTACGTCCCACGCAAAGTCAAACGATCTTTCTTCAACAATTGGGTCGTGGATTGCGTAGATCTGAAGGGAAATCATGCTTGACAGTATTAGACTTTGTAGGACAAGTACATGAGAAGTTTCAGTTTGCAAAGATGTTTAAGGCGATCGTAGGGGGTACAACGGCGGCGCTTAGAAAAGAGGTAGAGGCTGATTTTCCTAAGTTGCCAAGTGGTTGTAGCATTGTTCTTGATCGTATAGCAAAACAGACAGTATTATCGCGATTACAAGTTGCATCTGGACTAAGAGGTTTTAC
>CALDQI010000706.1:0-9086 GCA_937911635.1 uncultured Pseudomonadota bacterium
GTTTCTTACAGATTAGACAAACCAAAATTTGACACTGAAGAATGTATTCTTCGCGTGTACCAGGCTCAGTCGCATAGATATTGTCTTTAGAGCCTTTGAAGCGCTAGCGGATGCGGATGCCATTGAGATGGAGGCATGGGAGAACTTGTTGAAATCCAGACATGTGTATCTGCGATATCGGGCGATGAATTATCTCTTTAACCATGATGATGAAACCATCTCTCAGCCGGCTTTCAAGCGCTTTTACAAGTCCGTAATTCAAGAGCCCGTACCTCAGTTGTCTCGCGAGTTGTTATCCGATGAAGCAGTCCAAGAGAAGATTGACCAAGAAAAGATTGCCCAAAAGGAGAGTGCGATTGTTCATGCGTATGTGAAAAATGGCCATGCGTTGAATTACACCCAATTAGAAGCCCTGCGCGGACGCTTTCCGATGAGTCCTGGATTCATCCGTCAGATTCTGAATCATGAGATTCATCTTTTGGCTTCTGGTTTGGACCTACATGCAGCTCTAGAGTTGCGACAACTATGTAGAGAAATGGATATTACCATCCTTCTCTCAGAAGGAAACCTTGCATTCTTTGAACAGATCACGGAACTGTGGGCCGATAATATTAGTTCAGTTAGCGAGTACATAGAAGCGTCTGTTTGGTCAACCGATGAGACCTTCTGTTCAGATCTGATTGATTTACATCGTCGTCTTGAAGGGTCAGATCACGATGATTGGATTGGTACAATTATCAACACGATGGGGTCAGTAGCAGGTCCGACCAATTTTGCAGATATGGTTTCAGATCTGAATGGAGATTGTGCGGAAGAGATGGCCTATGCACTCGTCAAATCTGGAAGCATTCAAGGCATGGGGTATTTATTCAGCGAAGATCATTATGCTACCGAAGCAATGATTGGATTGGGCCGTCAAGCAGAGGGCTTTATTGGTAAAGCGGTGTATGGTTCTATTGGAGAAGACGAGCAACGAAAGATCACTCGTCAATGGCTGATGCAACTGGCACAAGTGGGTGGGAAAGCAGATCTGTTGATGACGATGCTGAACACTTCTGAAGAGTCTATGCTGTTGGCTTCGGATTTGATGGCGTCGATGTACAGTCAAGAAGCCTTTGCAAAACGTGTCGTTGAACTTCTTAAACTCGAAGATATTGAACTGACGGAGATGCCTTCTGAAGTCCACTTTTCAACAGTGGAAGGTTGGAAGACTGCAATATCCAAGTTGCGAAAAGTCTATGCCAGTCATTATGCGGTGGAAACTCACTCAGAAGACCTTCCCAACCTCGAAGATCTTCGGGCAGCGGAGATTTACCTTGCGGTTTCCGAGGCTAAGCTTCAGGTTGAACAGGAGCGAGATTCAAAGATAAACTTGAAAGCCGAGCGAGCAGAAATCAGCGAAGCAGAAGAACAGTTGTCTGAAATCCAAGAGGTACTCGATGGAAATACGATAGCCTTTGACGAGTGGATTTCGCTGATGAAGTACTTGGGGGTCAATAGCAGTCGAGTCCGTTTTGGAATCTCAAGAGATTTGACAGAGATTTTAGGTGGATGGGAAACCAGACAAGATGTGTTGGAAGTCAAAGGCAAATACGACAAAATTGTCTCGGACAATCAGTTCTCGTTCGCGACCTTTGAACCGATGTCTTTGAATGGGATGGTGCTCACAGAAGATTCGGCTGTATCTTTCGGATTTGGTTCACTGGCTGGAATTGTGCGAAATCATCGAAATGTTAGTGTGTCTATCCGCCGAAAGGCATTGGCTAGATTGATACAACTTGCTGTGACGCACGAGATTCCAACAGCGTCGGCTGCTGTTTCGGTTGCGCTCAATGACCCTAGTAAGCAAGTTCGCCGAGATGCCTTTGTACTTGCACTCAATCATCGTGAGGCGCTTGGGTTAGATTGGGAAACCATCATCAGACAATCCTGCAATGCGGTGTCTTTGCGAAATGCTACCAATGCAAATGGATACGGTGATCCAGATCCGCTCAATCAGTTGATTGTATCTGAACTTCATGAGTCAGAACGTACGGATATGCTCTGTGAACTTGTTCGCACCGAGCCTCATGATTTGGGCTGGATTGCCTTTGAATTGTTGAAGGATTATCCAGTAGAATCCCAGGAGCATATATTGGCTGCACTTCGTGCAGGAATGGAATCTCCAAATGTCACGGTGAGAGAAAACTTGGTGGATGTCATTGTAGAATCTGTTGATAAGCTCTTGTTGCACAACCGGGAGAGATTAAATGCTGGCGAGACAGATTTTCTAGATGATGCTCCGTATTGGTCACTTCTTGTCGATTGCCTGTCTCACGGTGTTGTGGAAGAGATTGCCGATTACGCGGCAGAACAGTTGATAGAACGTTCTAAACGCACGGCAGATGTACTGACTTATGTGTATGAGAACTGGCTGAGATCCTTCGATGAGTATCAACAACGCCAAGCTTGCTCAGCACTCAAGCGTTTGCGTCCATCCAATGCGACGATGACTGTATTGGAACGCGTCTTTAAGAAAGATAAAACCGAAACGGCCGACGTTGAAAGTTTGATGAACTTGGTCGCTACACTCAATCAGTACACAGAAGAGCACGCTGAGTATTTATTAGGGTGCACCGATAAACAAACCTTTGGTTTGAAGGAAAAGAAGGCCCACGAGACGTTATTGACTTACTCGGGAATACTCAACCCATCAACGCCAAAACACAATTGTCGCTCGGAACTCCTCTGTGACATCATCGATGGATTAAGACGGAATAGTCACTTTAAGTTGATTCATTCCATAATGCAGAACTTGAAGAATCAAAAGCCTCACAAGTGGATATCGTCAAGACTCGATCGCCTACTCAAAGATATATCGGTCACATTGACCCGTGATGCATTGTTGCCCGTGCGTACATCCACACTTGAAGTTGTCATCACACGATACAATACCATGACGCCTTCGCTGAAAGATTTATCCAAAAATGAACATCGAGATACCCCTGTGTTGGCTGAAGAGTGGCAGGGTGCCGACTGGCAAACCTTGAGACAGGCTTTGGATGTGAACTGTCAGTATCATCCTATTGCATCCAAGAGAAAAGAGTACTACTCTGAGTTCCAACAACGAAGTGCCTTTTCTTTGATGGCCAATCAGGGGTATGATAACGAAGCTTTTAAGGTCGTTAAAGACATACTCGAAGACGATCAATACGATTTGTCGCAGCGACTCGAAGCACTGAGTTTGTTGGTTGTCACTCGTTCTACGAGTTTGATGAGTCCGCTCTTCCGACTGACTGGCCTTGGAACCAGTGAGAATTTGTCTGAGGAACGAGTGTTAGAGACAGTCGATGAAGAACTCTATGTCCGAGCCCTTTCACTTTTGGGATTGTATCACTATACTGAACGTCAAACAGCGATTCTAGAATTCTTGTTGGACCGCCTCGCCAATACATCTATGGATAGGATACCAGCAATTTTGACGTCTTTGTGGTGTTTTAAAGACTATACAGATCATCAGAAGTCGATATTTGAAGGGTTGTTGACCGTTGTGACCGAAGACGAGGACGATTGGTTGAGCACATATGTTGATATTCCGAATACACGAGATGATTTGAAGGCATTGCAGTTGTGGATTGATCTGGTGATGGAGTTGTATCCGCGGCAATCTTCTGTGTTGTCTCCAGAGCAAAGGGTTGAGTTTCATGAGGGACTCAATGGTCATTTGCTCGAGACAGATGTCAATCGTGGTTATCAGTTCTATCTGCAGCACTGTGCGCCAATTGATCCAACCAACCTAGAGATGGATATCCGTCTATGGGAATCTCCAGCGCATATGTTTTTGAAAGCGGATTCGCGAACTCAATTAAAGGAACGTATCAGAACTCAAGGTTCGTCTGCACAATGGATGGACCTGATGAGTTCTGCCATCGAACGCGTTCAAAAGCAAAAGAGTGCTCAGGCGGAAATGGATAAGGCTGTCGATATTGTGGAAGAGACCCGTCAGACCCGTTTGTTGAGATTTCCAGGTCAGTCAAATGAAATACAACGAGAGGATATAGTTGCCTTTGAAGACTTGTTGTGCGGTTATCTGAGTACAGCGGGTACCGAACTCTTGTTTGCAAAGTTGATTGAATGTCGTGACGAATTGTCAGAAGAAGTTCTCGACTGGCTTGTAGAAGAGTATCACCAGAATCGCATGGGCGAGTGGTTTGCTTTTGACACTTCAATCTTTGCCGATATGCAGACCGTAGATTGGCAAGAAGAAGTCGATGGATTTGAAGAGCTCATTAGCCAAGAGATGTCTGGGATGGACTTCTACATTCCTCTCCTGCGAGACCATTTGGTTGATGAGGAGGCGATGCTCGAATCCATTTTGGATATGCTTAAGAACCGTAAACTGACAGTATCTGATAAATCTACACTGCTTGGGGTGGTATCCGGATATCGAGAACAATGGGGTTCTTTACAAACAGAAAGGCGTAAAGGAGTCCAGAATCAAAGCGATATAGATCATGTGGAAAGATATTGGAAAGAGTCTCTTCAGTTGCTCTCGATCATCGGTTTTACAAGGAAGGCAGTCAGTGAACTCAAAGAGATTCTCACCAAAGAAGAAACGTCCTTAGAGTTGAAAGGGTGTGCACTTGATTTATTTATCAAGCAACCAAAGCCAGAGGGGAAAGTATTGACGCAGGTCTTTAATACTTATCCATCGTTTCGAACAAAGGTCGCACCACTGTTGAACTTAGGAGTGCTCTATGATGCTTTGATGAGCAATGTATCAGACTGTACATCCTATAAGAGCAACTTGAAACAGTTCGAGGACCGATTGCATCTCGTGTTGAAGGACGGCAGTTCAATCTCGGAATTACATTGGATATCAGGACACATGCTTGTATTGGATGAAGGTGCTCAAGAGAAGATTGACAGTTTCCAATCGTTGCTCGAGCAGAATCAATTGGACGAGCTTCAGACGTACCTTAAGGTTAAATCGAACCGTCAAGCTATACGATCTTCTGTCCAGAATCAGATTGTGTCAGAAACGTTGCAGGCACGAGAAGTATTGACATCGATGTATTGGGCAACAGTTGAAGAAGGCCGTGTGGCACATGCTGTAATCCAACATCTTATGCCGGACAATTGTCTACCATCAGCACAATTGATTTCATCTTTTGCAGATATTAATTGTGTGTTGAACGTAGAGTGCCCTGAGATTGTCAATGAGGCAGGGCGTCATTTGTTGGGGCTAGAAGAATCAATAGTCTCGGATGAGGAGCCCATTGATTTGTTTGCGACACGCCATGTAGAACGCTGGGCACTTGTGAAGCAAGTGTTGAATAGACAGTATCCAGATATTGAAACAATTGAATCAATGGGCTGGGAAAACTATGTGGCAAATTTACCGGAGTGTGACTATGACGCTGCATACTTGATAGAGTGCTTTATTGAGTGGTATGACATTCCAAGTTCAGTACTTTCAGAGTTGTTCAACTATGATTCAACACAGGCTTTACCAGCATTTATGTGGACAGCTATGGCGGGTGTTGAAGATGCAACTGTACGGAAACACTATGCCGCTAGCGCACCAGCCTATGACAAGCATCGAGAGTGGAACACTCAGGTCCAACAGTCTCGTACCAACCGATTTTTGAAGGAGTTGTCATGACATCCAAAGTACCTCCGAAGATTTTGACTGATGTCCGTTTGGACTTCCCAACTCTCAGTCACATTTCTTTGGCGTCTGAAATCAATCCTTTGAATGAATTGAATTTCGTGCCAGATATCAATGCACAGAATCCACCAATGATTGATGCAACTGTAAAAGATCCTGCCGAGTTTATTGCGGTATTACAAGGGTTCTTTACAATGTTCATCAAGGGGCTGCTCTATAAGCCGTCTCAGTTTGTGACTCAAGATTTGGATCGAATTACCACCTTGATGGCCAAACGTGACCGAGATCTACAGTGGTACAACGAACTATTTTCCTTTATGGATCAGGACCCAGACTCACTCAGTGCTGGAATGGATCCATTACTCACTGTACGAAATGGGATTTGTTATCTGGAGGCTTTCGACAAAGCCATCGATCGTTGTGCAACGCTGAGACTCAACTCCGGCTTGTGGAAGGATGGAGCCTCATTTTCCGATGGCTCGGCTCGCATCAATATCACACCAGAGTTCATTCGAAAGCTGAGTTCTTTGAACGCTAAGGATCCAATTCGCCTCTTCGTAGGCTCTCAGAGCGATAGCAGCGACAACTCTGAATCTGTCCCATTGCGTAAGACCTTTAAACTGGGATTGGAAGATGTTCGAGCGTTGTTAACGATGCAAGGTAGCAGTGCTCTCAGTACATATCATGTAGATATGGTGCGGATTGATTTCTTCAATGTTCTTCGAACATTGCGTATGAATAAGGCGAGAACCCATGAAAGTTTTGGGGACGAAGCGGAACTGTCGGATCTAATATTTCATTTAGAGCCAGGCTCTGTTCCGAGAATTGAAATTGAACCATGGGGAATTGAACTTCCTTGTGATACAGACGTATATACAGGCAAGAGAATGTCGATTTCAGTTGGTCGAAATCGTCGAAAGATGCTCCCTCTCAATCACTTTCTACCCTACATGACCCAAGCGTCGTTCACACTTTTTGAAAATAATCTTCATTACTGTGTTGATGTTGGAAATGATAATTTTCAGTGTTCGATGGTCTTTTCTGGATTCAGCCCAAGAACATGGTACCGCCGATTGCAAATGGAAACGATGCTTCCATCTTTCGAGAGTCGGTCCGATGATGCTGTGTTTTCTACCTTGGATAAGACAGGAATGCATCCACTGAATGGGGATGAAACGCTGCGGGAGAAAAAAATATTCATTGGAGAAATCCTTAGAGGTCAAGCATTATTTTTGCCGATGGAGCAAACCTTTATAAAGAGAACTCTATTTGGTCAAGAATTGGAAATGATAGAGCTGAGGGTATTGGGTCCTGAAGATGAAGTTGCCAGAGTATATCTTTCCAACGATCGTGTAGAGATGAAAACCCACTTCACACGAGATGGTAAGTTGAACTTCGGTGGTTCAACAGTTCAAGAAGAGTTGCGTGAAGGGGAAACAGAGGCTTTTGTTGCCGAACCTCGATTTGAACTTCATCCGGATGGATTGCTTCGATGGGTTGGTTGTACTTGTACTGCTTTTAGTGCTCTGGGCGAGAACGGATATGGTGGACCATGTGCGCATCTTCGAGCTTTGTGGCTCAAGTACAGTGGGCAAATCGAAGCAATCCGTGAAGCAAAGGACGCAGGTGAAGATGTTGGTCCTGCATTGGTTGAGGAGCGTCGATGGACAAAATCCAAAGAGGAACGCGTTGTTCAAATCGACGTACGTCGTAAGTATATGTTGCTCGAAAAGTGGAAACGATTTGGTATGACAGACTTTCGGCAAACCACTCAGGTTTATTCTTCAGAAGCGAAGGCTAGAGCGGCCTATGAGAAACGCTGTCGTTACTTACACGGTCGCGGTTTTGAAGAAGGTTTATAAATTACAGATTGAATAGAGACGATTGAAATATTTGATTCAGGAACAAGGAGTTCTCAGATGACAACAGAATTGGAACAACGCTGGGAAGAAATTCAGGATGCCGGCGGTCCAGAACGCTTTATCAAACAGGAGCTGAAGCGTCGTGGTGTCTATCGGGATTACAAACCCAACATCATGACGTTGGCTACCGAGCGCGAGAAGGAACAAATGATTGCGAAAGCGAGGGCTGAAGCCTTGGCGACCAGCGAGTTGCGACAGTATGTTTTAGAGGCTCGAAAAGCGACACACATTTTGCATCTCGGTCCCGATATCTTTTGGAACGATTGGTTGAAAGAAGATCATTTTGATCCCTTTCAACCGATGCTTCGGATTCAGGACAGAGATTTGCCAATACTTGAGTCTGTAGAGGATGTCCTGCAATTTTTACAACAGGTTGTACCAGAACTGACGATTCCTCAGTTGCGCGGGTATTGCACACATAGGCAGATGAGCCTGGTGTACCATTACCGCGCTTTTGAAATCCCAAAGAAAACAGGTGGGATACGAAAGATTTGGGCACCCCTTCCACGACTGAAGGCGATGCAAAAGTACATTCAAACTCAGATTGTAGAAAAGATGGTCATTCATGGCTCAGCACATGGTTTTGTGGCTGGGAAGTCTATTCTGACGAATGCTTCTGAACACACCAATTCTTCATTGATCGTAGGGGTAGATTTGAAAGACTTCTTTCCTACCTTTACGTTTGCTCGAGTTCGTGGGTTGTTTCGATCGTACGGTTACTCGGTAGGAGTGGCCACTCTTTTAGCGGCTATTTGTACAGAAGCTCCGCGTCGAGCACTGAGTCTTGGCGATGAAACGTACTATATTGCAACCGGACCACGTGTTTTGCCACAAGGTTCCCCCGCATCTCCTGCCCTCACCAATGCATTGTCATTGCGTTTGGATAGACGACTAACTCAATATGCAGACAGCAATGGCTGGCGTTACACTCGTTACGCCGATGATTTAACCTTTTCACGTCCGGATAATGGAGAAAGGTATACCAATCAACAGATCAAACATCTATTGTCTATGCTGAATCGCGTTACAGAAACGGAAGGTGTGCGGATCAATCGAAAGAAAACTCACTTTGCACGAAAAGGGTGTAAGCAGCAAGTAACAGGTCTCATTGTGAATGGTGACGGTACACCAAGAGTGCCTAAGAAGCGTCGGAAACTCCTTCGGGCTGCGCTCAACAATACTAAGAATGGAGTGACAGTCGATAATGCCTACACGCTTGAACAATTGCTGGGTCACTCAGCATTTGTATACATGACCGATTTAGAGCTGGGTCAACAATTGTTGGATGGGTTTGGCAAACTTTTAAGCGAAGACTAATATTGTCCATTGTGCTCAGATTTGGTATATTGATAGTAGTTTCGCTTACACTTCGGTGTAGAAGAAGTGTCACGCTTCTCATAGAAAGTTCTTTTACATGCTTGTAGACTAATCGTTTGGTTGACAAATCTGCGTTGTTTTCAAGGGGTATATGGACTCTACCTCCACCCCGATTCTACCGGTGATATACGATATCT
>CALDQI010000707.1:0-10595 GCA_937911635.1 uncultured Pseudomonadota bacterium
TTATTAGATCAAATCACCCTTTGGGCACAGAGCACCAACGAGCGTTTGGCAAATGAGAGAAAAGCAGAAAAAGTTTCACTTTTGATGGCAGAAAGAGAAGTGTTTCACACTCCAAGCTGGGCAAAATCTCTGAAGCACAAAACCACTCAACGAGCAATCATTGCATAATGGGGGTGAACAATGAACAACATATCAACACAACAAAGAGCAACATTTCAACAACTGAAATCAGAAAATCGGCGAGTTTGAGTCTTCTCCAATTTTATGATTTTGAATCAATACGTACAACAGGTTGACAAGTGCAATGCCCTCTACGAAAAAAATGAAAACATCCCCGTCCTCTTCAAAGAATATTTACCCCCGCTGGTGAATCACGTTCTAGAAGTGGACGAAGGCTTCGTTCAAGTTCAGTCTACCAATGGTGATACGCACTTGGGTGGAGACGATGTGGATCAAGTGCTGATCGATTGGATTGTCAAAGAGTTCAACACTGAACACAGTCTAGATCTGTTCAGTCTTCCAGGCTCGGAAATGGCTCAACAGCGAATCCGACAAACCGCTGAGCAAGTTAAAAAGGACTTGTCATCAGCCCCTACAGCGACCATTTCTCTACCGTTCCTCTACGCTGACGCAACTGGACCGAAGAACTTGGACAGAAACTTGAGTCGCCCAGAGTTTGAGCGTATGATTGAACCAGTGATCGCCCGCACTCTAGAGCCATGTCGTATGGCACTGAAAGATGCTGGTCTCAATCCTTCAGAGATTGATGAGGTCATCTTAGTGGGTGGGTCCACTCGTATTCCACTCGTTCGCGAGAAGGTTACCAACTTCTTTGGCAAGAAGCCAAATCAGTCAGTAAATCCCGATGAGGTTGTGGCGTTGGGTGCCGCGATTCAAGGTGGTATTTTGGCCAAAGATGAATCTGTGGGTGACATGCTGTTGCTTGACGTGACACCATTGTCTCTTGGTTTGGAAACGATGGGCGGTATTTGTACAGTGCAAATTGCACGAAACACTACGGTTCCAACCAAGAAGAGTGAAGTGTTCTCGACTGCAGCCGACAACCAAACGGCAGTCGATATCATGGTCTACCAAGGTGAACGTAAGTTTGCCAAAGACAATCGTCTTTTGGGGCAGTTTCGCTTGGATGGAATTGAACCAGCACCAAGAGGCATGCCTCAGGTTGAAGTGACATTTGATATCGATGCCAACGGTATTTTGACGGTAACTGCAAAAGACAACAAGACTGGTAAAAGTCAAGACATCACCATCGAAGATGCAAGTGGTCTGAGTTCAGAAGAAGTGGAACGCATGCAACAGGATGCTGAAGCGAATGCCGCGGCCGATGAAGAACGCTTTGCGCTTGTTGAGGCAACCAACAAGTTGGATTCAGAAATCCATCAGATTGAGAAGTTCTTCAACGAAAACAAAGAGAACTTGCCGGCTGAAATGGCAACACAGTTTGAGTCAATTTTGACCGATGCTCGAGAAGCCAAGGATTCTGAAGATTTAGATCAGATCAAAGCGGCCAGTGAACAACTGAATCAGATGATGCAAAATATTCAGCAGGCCGCTCAAGCTGCTGGTCAATCAGGTCCTCAAGCGGGTTCTGCTGAGCCCGTAAATCCTCCGAGTGATGATGATGACATTATTGACATTACTCCAGAGTGATCTGGAAGCGGTTAGAGAAGGGGAGGGGTAACG
Organism: uncultured Pseudomonadota bacterium; assembly: GCA_937911635.1. Taxonomy (GTDB): domain Bacteria; phylum Myxococcota_A; class UBA796; order UBA796; family UBA796; genus CAJWHX01. The sequence goes on from CALDQI010000707.1 coordinate 1,705, forward strand.
CTCCCCTTTTCTGCGCAATGCAACCATCACATGTGAAATCAACGTAGAAATCTGTATGCGGAGACATCATGGCAGAGAAGAGAGATTATTATGACGTTCTAGGTGTATCGAAAGATTCAACAGAAGGGGATATCAAAAAGTCCTATCGAAAGTTGGCAATGAAGTATCACCCAGACAGAAATCCAGATAATCCGGCAGCTGAAGACAAGTTTAAAGAGGCTTCAGAGGCGTACTCAGTGCTCTCTGATCCTGAAAAGCGCGCTCGGTACGATCAGTATGGTCATGCTGGAATGGGAGGTCAAAACTTCTCATATGAAGATATCTTTGGTGGTGGAGGCGGCTTTGCCGATATTTTCTCTGAGATATTCGGGGGCGGATTTGGCGGATTCGGCGGATTTGGTGGAGGCGGCGGTGGTCGTCCAAACTTGCGACGCGGTGAGAACCTTCAATATCGAATGAAGTTGGATTTTTTAGGTGCAGTACACGGTGTGAAAGACAAGAAGATCAAGGTGCCGAGGTCTGTACATTGTGAGACCTGTGATGGAACTGGTTCTGCAGATTCAAAAGTGACAACCTGTTCAACGTGTAATGGAATGGGGGTGGTGCTTCAGCAGCAGATGTTCGTACGCATCAAAACGACCTGTCCAACCTGTCGGGGTAAGGGAACCATAATTGCCAATCCATGTGCTCCCTGTCGAGGTTCTGGTAGGGTTAAAAAGGAAGAGACGGTTACAGTCAGTATACCTGCAGGTGTCGACACAGGAAACCGGTTGAGAGTGTCAGGAAAGGGGAATCAAGGAGATGTTGGTGCTCCAGCTGGAGATTTGTTTGTAGATATTCATGTCACCGAGCACGATTTCTTCATGCGTGAAGACAACGATATCTTATGCTCAGTTCCAATCTCGTACCCGAAAGCCTGTCTCGGAGCTAAGATAAGAGTACCAACTGTGGACGGTGAAACAGAATTAGAAGTACCTCCTGGGACACCATCTGGAAAAGTATTCACACTGCGAAATAAAGGGGTTCCATTTGTCAATCGACGTCATGGGCGCGGAGATCAATTGGTTCAAGTTGTAGTCTCGGTACCAACCAAGATGACCACAGAAGAGGAAGAACTCATCCGAAATCTGGCAGAAGTCCAAGGTCAAAAGGTCGAAGATGCTGGCTTCTTTTCAAAAATCTTTGGAAAAAAGTAACGTCTTTTGTAGACTAGAAGCGTTATACGATTGAGTATCGTACGATAGACGATTGGGAGACTGATATGAATACACTTGGGTTACTGCTGTTTGGTGTTTGGAATTTTACAGCTTGTGGATATGAGCGGTTACAGAAACGTTTAGACAATCAAGAGTTTGATCATTATTACGCACTTCGAGTGTATATGAGCGAGGAGAAGCGTAAACATTACCTGAAGCTGAAAACTCGCGATGAGCGGGATGCCTATCTGAAGCAGCTCGGACTGTGGGACACCTTTTACAGCTATGAACCGGAAGAACGAGAGGAAATCGTGGCCGGGGATGTAAAAATTGGTTGGTCTAAGAAGAAGGTAGAGATGGCTTGGGGAGCCCCATACACCCGAAAGAAAGCCATTGGTCGCGCTGCCAGTCGTTCCGAGATTTACATCTATAGATTTGAACAGCAACCAGATGGATCAGTCTTACTTTGGGAATCAAACAGCAAGACTGTATACAAGGCGGTTCGTTTATTTGTTAGAGAAGTCATTATTGACGACGATGTGGTAATGGAAATCACAGAGAAGGACGCATCTTGGTAAGATGATCCGAGCTCAAGTGATATTCCAGAGGACAGCCTGATTTATCCGAAGAAGTCCTCAATCAAATCTCGCAAGGCATTTTGCATTTCCGGATCATCACTCAATGTTTCTACGAGTGTGGCATTTGTAGCCACTGAGGTTGGGATACCCGCTTGAATCAATCTTGCAGTATGGAGAAGAAGTCGCGTAGAAGCACCTTCTTCCAAGCCTCGATGAGTCAGTTTCCGAATTCGGGTTGCCAATGCGGACAACTTTCGACCCACATCGACATCGACACCGGTTTCATTGATTAGGATATTGCTTTCGATCTCTTCTGGAGGATAGTCAAAAGCAATGGACGCAAAGCGTTGTCTGGTCGATGGCTTGAGCTCTTTTAACAAGGATTGATAGCCAGGATTGTACGAAATAACCAAGAGGAATTGATCTGGTGCTTCCAACACGGTAGCCAGTTTATCGATCAAGAGACTTCGTCGATGATCGGAAAGCGGGTGGATGGCGACAATTGTATCTTTACGGGCTTCCACAACCTCATCTAAGTACAAGATGGCTCCCATCCTCACCGCGGCTGTCATTGGTCCATCTGACCATAGTACCTCATCATTTTGAATGACGTATCGGCCGATTAAATCGGAGGCTGAAAGATCTTCGTGGCAAGAGACGGTGATCAGTGGCAGATTCAACTTGTGAGCCATGTAGGAGACAAAGCGCGTTTTCCCACATCCAGTAGGTCCTTTCAGGAGTATGGGAACCTTTTGCTTCCATGCCGCTTCGAACAGAGCGATTTCTGACCCACATTCTTCATAATAGGGTGCGTCTGTAATCAAAAATTGATCGGCGGTTGGGGTAATGATATCCATGCTGCGGCTTCTAAGAGGTTAGCGTTGGAAGGTGAGGAATAAACCACCTTTGTTGCTTTGATTTCCTGCGTTGTATCCCCAGTCAGACACCAGCCAGTCAGAGAGTCCATCGTCGTTAATGTCTCCAGGCACGGCACTAAGTATGTTTCCATAGTTTACTTGACCATAGTCACTATCTCCAACCACCATCGCAGCGAGGTCTTGCTGATTGTATTGCAATCCTGGAGGGGTTTGACTGGACATCATCCACACACGACCACCATCACCACCAGAATTCTCTTGGCCAAAACCGACACCAACTTCTGAGATACCGTCACCATCCCAGTCGCCCATTTCACGAAAACTTGCCACTGGACCCCATGAATCTGGTACCAGGAAGAAGTAGGAGGCATCGTCGTTTGGATCTAAATCTGCACCATTGGTTTTCCAGTCGGAATCCCCATCGAAAACATAGATCCCTGTAAAATTCTCATCTGATTGTGTGATAAAGGCCCAGACTTCGTCCTTTCCATCTCCATTCCAATCTGGCATGATTCCACAAGCTGCACGAAGCGTGTATCCATCGGAGTTTGTGCTTCCTGAACCTGTAGCGGAAAAGATGGTTGTTGAGATTGAACTCAAAGAAACAGAGCTGGTACCAGAGTCATAGCGGGTGTTGTCTCCCCAAATGACATTGGCAAAAGAGACGTGATATCCGGAAGAGGTACTGGTTGTGCGGTGATCGCAGTACAGTATGTCTTCAAGGCCATCCCCATCTAAGTCTCCTGTAGAGGGCATGTGTCTCCATGCGTTGTCGTGCGTACCAGTACTAGAAACCCGTAGGTCTATATCCGTCATTCCAATCGATCCACTGAGTAAAGGGTCTCCATAGTGGAGCCAATAGTAGTTGTTCGATCCACTTCTGTAATGACCGAAGATGTCACTGAGACCGTCCCCGTCCATATCGATGTCCTGAGTTAAACCATCGCCCATATACGAACCAGGAGTTCCATTGATGACCAAGTACGAGTCGTCTAAGTCACCACCAAATACAGCCTCATCACCTTCTAATAGGTATACCTTACCACTGCTGCTGGAGGCGCCAGGTGCACCGACAGCCAAGACTGGTGCTCCCAATCCAAAGTCTTCCAAGAAGGACAATGCAAAGCCCGCTTGGTCACCATTCAACTGTCCCCCAAAAATATTGTAGGCATTGGCCATCGATGAGGTTGACAACACGGGAAAGCTGCTTTGAGTCATGACAGCCACGCCACCTTTCCCTTGATAGCCTTTTAGGCCAACAAGGACATCATCTCGACCATCTTGATCGATGTCACCGGTGGTCAATGCCCAACCGGCATAGTCACTGCCATTGGTCCCTTCGATGATTCTATCTGAGTTCCAAGCTGGTACTGGGAAGTCAGAGCTACCATTGCAGTCATCATCAATACCGTTGATGGCTTCTATACCGTTGATATTGATGCTTGGATCCAAATCATCGCAGTCTGAGCCTCGACCGTGCAGGAGCGATCGGCTACCATCTTGATCTTGGTCAAAATCGTCGTTGCCAGCACAGTCAGAGTCAACACCATCGTACCAAGTGTCTGGAGCCCCTGGGTACATGTCAGCGTTGTTGTCTTGACAATCGCCGCCACCTTGAATGACCTCATCGTTCCAAACCATGGTTTGGAATCCGTCACCATCTTGATCGTAATCGTCGTCTCCAGCACAATTGGAGTCGACTCCATCGTACCACTCATCGTTCGCGCCTGGATGGATGCTACTGTCCCCGTCATCGCAATCCATTCCACCGGCTTCAGTGGTATCGTATCCATCCTCGTCTACATCTGTAATGGTCGCACCAACAATTGGAATAACGAGCTGCTCTTGATCTGGATCGTTACTAACGATCGTCAGGGTACCTTCCACAGTCGTGTACGATGTTGGAATGAACTGAACCGTGATGTTGGTTTCGTTTCCTGGTTCCAGTTCAAAGCCACCACCACTGGGTGAAGTGAATGGAGGTAAAGTAACAATCGATTGAACGATCAGGGTGTCCTCTCCAGTGTTTTGAATTCGCACAGACTCCGTTGATAAAGAGCCGATGAGAAGCTCTCCAAAGTCTACTGTTTCAACATTCAATTCAATGTTGGGTTCCGGAACCACAGGCTCAATCTTTTGTGGCTCTTCACCACACGCTAGCAATACAGAGATACTGAGTAATCCAAGGCGATGAACAGAAGTCATACAATATTCTCCTACACAATGGGATTGAATTTCAATCCACCGAACAATTCTTATTTTTAGTATATCACATCCCAACTTTTGCACACCCATTCACGGCAAATTCCTTACAAGTTGGGAGAAACACTTGTTAAAAAGACCCTTCTTGTTTTAAGGAATGTTGTAGGGTATCAGTCAGTCCCAATCGGAACGCTACCTCAGCGTGTAAAGAATCCGATGCAATTTGATCTGCACAATTGAGTCTTCTGAAGTACAGATTGTCGCACTCGTCGCTGGGCCAGTCATAAAATTGCCTCAGTGGAATTCCGAGTTGCGTAAATTCTGCTGTCCAAAATTGCTGAAAATGCAGGGCTTCAAGACTGTTCTCAGGTTGGACCACAAAGGCCAACGTCACCTTCGGATATTCAAGTCCCATTTGTGAACGCAAGCGAAGGAAATCTAGGATATTGTGGTAGACCCTCTCACGGCAATTTCGTCCTTTGACTTCTTTATACACAGGTGCGGAAAAGGCATCGATACTGAAGTGTATAAAATTAAAAGTGTTTGGATTAACATGTGGGAGCTGACTCAATTGTAGGAGCAGTCTCCCGCGATCTTCTGAAAATTGAACCGCGTTGGTGTGCAACTTAAACTTTTCAAATAGACGATTGTTCTGATTGATGGCAAAGGCATATTCGACGAACAGATCAAACCTCGGATGAAGGGTTGGTTCACCCAACCAATGTGGACAGAGGTGTACAGGTTCTGGGAATCCGTCAAGATTGCGCAAGCTTTGTTGCCATGTCTCCCAAGTCATGAACTTTTTTGGTGCGCCATGGGCATCGGACCGCATTGATTGAGAGCACATTTTACAACGGATATTGCAGTGGTCTGTCAATTCAAGGTTGATGTTGATAGCCATTAGGTTGCCTGTTGCAGCTGTTGAATAATGTTGCGCGTACGCTCTTGTCCCAACAATAGGTGAATTTCCCCCAGTCGTGCCTTGATTAAGTTGAGTGCAGCCACGGCTCCTTTGGTGTATAAGAAGTCTCCAGTATCCATGAGTATTTGAATGGCTTCGGCTTCCTTTTGTCGAATCAGGAGACAACTAGAACGGGTGTTTCGAGCTGTCGCAAGGGCGATCCAATTGTGTCGTTGAATTGCAGCCTCTTCAATCGACAAAGACAATGCTGAAACACGATTGATCTCTCCTTTTCCAAACCATAGACCCGATAGGATTGTACCTTGTGCGATGGTGACCAAATGATGCTGATGAATGATGGAGAGTTGAACGGATTGTTGCAGCCACATCATCGCTTTATCTGGTTGCCCTTGCCGCAGATAAAAATTTCCGAGGATGGCTATCCAGTGGATGCGTTGTACAGTCTCTCCAAGGGTTGTGGCAACGGTAATAATCTGCAGGAGGTATTTCTCTTGGAGAGATGTGTGAAGGTCTTTACGAGCGTGGGATATACCTTGTCCGAGTGCCAGCAAGAGGTCCTTGGATGCTGGATGCTGAGAGAGCGCTAGAATAGCCTTTTGCCAGTTGATACCCTTATCTACTTCAATACAAACAGCTTTTAAAAGCAGAACATCTGGCGTCTCCGGTTGCGACATAAGCCAATTTAGAGCCTCTGTTCGTTTTCCGGATGCGATCCATGATCGGGCTGTCTGGATATTCATGCGTCATCCTCGTTTGTATTGACTGAAAGTCCTGAAGCCAAAGTCATTAGAGCCCATCTTTTTAGGGCCAGCATGCTTTGGTGACAATTTGCCAAGTCTATGACAGCCTGTTCTAGAATGATTTTTTTTGAAAAGAAGGGGTGGTGTAGAGAACGTTCCAATGTTTTTCCTGCGTGAATGGTCTTTCGAGCAATTTTCCGCAGTACGTCGTCGCAATGTTCTAAGACTGATAAAATCGGTGCTTGTGAGTTGACGCGATAGACGGCAACGGAGGCTGTCGCCATTTCAACCTGGGTTCGACCGAGGGCGTTCAAAAGGTGATTGGTTGATTGTAGTGCGGGCTGAATTGTTTCCTGACTGACGATGGGTGCGGCTGGTGGTGCAAAAGGATCTTTTCCCGTAAATTCTGAGAGGATCATATCGAATTGGGCGAGTAGATCTTCCTCTTCAACTTCTTCCTCGGGGGGGATAAATAAACTCGGAGGCAAAAAGGCCATCTCTGGTGGTAAAATTTGTTCTAGAGCGAGTCCGCCCAGAACATTTGGCTTGGGGAGTGGAGTATTGGTGGTTGGGAGGGACGCTTGTTTCAACGCCATCAGAGCGATTTTGGGTGCATGCAACGCCCCTTGTTGCGCAAGTGTCTTGGCTACATCTCGGCAATGTTCCCAAGCATTTCGATGCAACGAAAGTTGGACAGCAGGGTCTATTTCATTGGGTGGTCCCTGCATTGCCTCAGAACAAACACTGAGGGTCGAGAGTCTACCAGCAGCCGTAGAGAAGCCTCCTTGCGGTGTTAAGAGTGAGGGATCGGGAGAGCCCAAAATGACACCCCACGAAGCGACCAATTCATTGCTGGATTGTGATTCTAAAAACTTTCCGATCTCAACAGGCAGTCGAATGGGGTCATCAGCCTCTTGTCTATGCTGCAATTCTTCTGGTTTTAATGAGTGTCCAATTAGGTCTGACAAATCCTTGAGTGCCGTTTCTGGAGCAATGTATCGAGCATCTCCCGTACGTATTCCTTGTTCTGGGGATGGTAAGATGTCCTCTATCAATGGTGGTGGAGGGGCATTGAAGATTTTGTCGCTCATCGTTTCTTTTGAGTCGATAATTTGAGTGACACGTTTGCGCATTTTGCGTTTTCGCTTGATTAGGATGGGGTCATCATCGCCACCATAAAAGAATTCTTGTGCCCACGGATCGTCGTCGTCATCCACTCCGTCATCCGTCCCGCCTTTAATAGATGCTCCATGCTCCACTTCGAGTTCCACCTCTTCTTCAAGATCTTCCTCGTTCCCGTCTAATTCTAAGTCCGCGAGAGCAGAGTCGATGGAATCCAACTGGTCGAGTAAATCCTGAATGGCTTCGTTCCCGCTGTGCATTTGCATACGAACGGCTTTGGTATTGTCGAGTTCGCTACCCTCTTCGTAATGTTCGGGCGTTTGGATCTGCTCTTGTAGCTGTTCTGATAGCTTGTTTCGCTGCTGTTCCAGCGAACGATGTTGTTGTCGTGCATCGGCGGGCATGATTTTTCACTGCAAGAGTTTGATAGAATAGGATATTCATAACATGACGGATTTGTTTGCAATTGACAATTGTAAGAGTAAGATCTCAATAAGACATCGATTGTCTGAAGATCAATACACAACAGCAGGAGTGATTTGAATGGCCCGACAAACTACAATTTTGGGAATGAGAGTACAGCGAGAATACAAAGGACCGGCCGCTCGTTTGGTGGAATTACTGGATCCAGCTGATCGCAATCACATTGGGATTGTCTTTTATGAGCAATATAGAAATCACTCTGCTTTGACGGATTCTTTGGATGGTCTGATGAGCTTTCTACAAACACCCGTAGCACGAGGGATTACCCCCTTGCACAGTTATGGGTACGAAGAGGGTGCTTTCATATACGAAACTGGAAAATGCAAGTCTGTTGCAGAACTGATTCGCCAGGCAAGTGATCTGGGCCTCAGTCCTGGTCCTCGCGCCGGATTGGAATTGATGACTCAGGCGATGGAAGTTTTGCACGGTGCTCTTCGAATTGCAGAAGAGTATGCGATATTTTCTCATGGTGGCCTGACCCCTTGGCGGTTGATGATCCGTCCTGATGGCAAATTACAAGTGATAGGGTTTGCCGTCCCGCAGGTTGAGGTCCTCGATTATAAAAGCAATCCAAATCTGGTTCCATCTGAAGATTCTTTTCGATATGCCCCGCCAGAGAGAATGGAAATGGATGCGATGGAGGACTTTTCTAGTGATCTATTTGCAGTCGCTCTAATTGGGTTTGAAATGATGACCACTCGGCCAATGTACGATGGGTCAATTTCAGCGATCCAAGAATCAGCACAGCGCGCCGATGTCTCTATGCGCCT